>JACCSF010000369.1 GCA_013813135.1 Thermoleophilaceae bacterium
CCAGCGCCGTCACCGCGACGCTGATCGGCACCCACGCCAGCTGGTACCAGTAAAAGAACGGCAGTCCGATGAGCTCCGGTTCAGCGTGGTTGTAGATCGGCGGGATCAGCAGTCCCACGAGAGGGACCAGAAGAAGCCAGTACCACGCGCGACGCGAGCGATCCCGCTCCATGGCCGCTCCGCTCGAACTTGATGCCGTGCCGGCGCCCCTGCCGCTCCTTCAGTTGCGCGAGCCCATCTACGCGACCACTCACCGAGGGCTTCGGAGTTTCTGGGCGCATGCGAAGGGCCCCGCACAAGGCGGGGCCCTTCGAGCACGCGGGGGCCTAGGAGGCGGACTGGATGACGCCGATCGTGTGACCCTCGGGGTCGTTGAACAGCCCGATTACCAGGCCCTCCATCACCTCGTCGGGCCCCATCATGCGGGAGCCGCCGAGGCTTTCGGCCTGGGCGAGCGCGGCCTCGGCGTCGGGCACCTCGACGTAGAACGTGACGTGGCCGGTGTAGCCCTCGGGCGCCCCGGTGACGCCCCCTCCGATTCCGACCCCCTCGGAGTTGGTGTTGCCCTCGCGGGCGATGACCCCGTACTTCATCTGGTTGTCGGAATCGATCTCCCAGCCGAACAGCTCGGAGTAGTAGCTCTTGAGCTTGTCTCCGTCCGTCCCGACGATCTCGAAGTGGACTACCGGCTGTCCCATGGTCCTTCCTCTCCGCGCCGGCGGGCCGGCGCTTAGTCTTTGCCCCTAAGACCCCAATTCGGGCAGAGGCTAGTCGGTGGTCGGGAGGCCCTCGAGTGACTCGCCGGTCTCCAGCTTCAAGACGCCGGCCACGATCGGCGGGCTACGCGGCTTCGGAGTACGACCTCCGCTCGGCGTCGCCGGGCACCTGTGCCGCCGGCTGCCGCTGCGGGCGCAGCACCGCGACGGCGACCACGATCGCGCCGACCACCAGCGCCGCACCGATGAGGAAGGCGACGTGGTATCCGCTCGTCAGCGCGGAGGCGGCAGCGGTTCATGAGCGCGGCGCCTGGGCGATCGAGAGTACGTTGCCGTCGGGGTCCTTGAAGTAGGCGACCTTGGCGTCTCCCTCGAACGTGGCGATGCCCTTGGCGTCTGTGACGATTCCGGGCTCCTCGTATTGCTCGAAGGCGACGCCCTTGGAGGCGAGCTCGCCCTCGTAGAAGGCCCTCGCTCGCTCCATGTCGGACACGGCCACGGCCGCGCCCACCTTGTATTTGCTCAAGCTCATCTGATCCATCCCTTTCGGAGTCTTCCCAAATGACCCGGCGAGGCGGCAAAGCTCATCGGAGCCGCAGCAGAGTGACCTCTCGGTCCGGCGGGGCCCGCAGGCGCTTTGCCCAGGACGAGCCGGACGCCGCGACCTCGGCCGGCGTCGCCTCGCGTGCCTCGACGAGGGTCAGGCCGTGGCGCGCGTAGGCGGCGTCGAGCTGATGGCGTCCGGGGATGGCCGGCATGCCGTCGCGCGGCATCACCGAGACGAGCGCCGTGGCGGTTGCGCCCGGCGCCATCAGCCGCGCCACGCCGCCCAGGACGGCGTCGTCGTGGCCGAGGAGGCCGCGCAGGAGGGATCCCCATGGGAACGTGATCGTGAGCGAGTGCGCCAGGCCGTGCAGCGCTTACGGTGGGTGCTGGGCCGCGGCCACCACGAACAACCGCGTTCGGCAGCGCGTCGCGGCGGGAGGCTTTCCGCGAGGCGACCGTCATCCCGGAGGCGTTCGCGTCGACCAATGACGAGCGTTTCGGGGTGAGCGGCCGCGGCGGCCAGCACGTGCCGGCCGTCGCCGGTGCCGAGGTCGATCGCCACCCGGGCGTAGCGCTCTCGGAGGCGTCAGCCGTCGTCTACGTCGAGCTGGCGGATGGTGCGGCCTTCGACCACGCGAAGCATGCCACTCAATGTACTAGCCGCCCTCGCCGTCGTAGTAGTCGACGGCGCTGGAGCGCCGGACGATCAGGTCCTCGGCCTTGTCGCCGGTCCAGACGGCGACCTTGCCGCTGTCGGGGTAGGCGGTCGCCGTCGGGGTGACCACCGTGGACCACATCAGCACGCGGATCGGCTCGTCGCTCTCGTTGAGGATCTGGTGGGCGCCGGTGGGACCCATGGGGAAGAAGCTGACGTCGAAGGGTGCGAGCAGCTCGCTTCCCTCGGGGGTGCGCACGGTCGCGCGGCCCGCCAGCACCACCACCCACTCCTCCTCGCCGTACTCGTAGTGGTAAGGACACACGGACTGTCCAGGCGGCAGCTCGTACACGGTGGCGCCACTCTGCTGAGCCCCCAGCTCGGGGCCGAACCGGAACATGCCCGAGCGGAAGCCCTCCGCGTCGGCCGGGTCGTAGGTGAAGGTGGGATCGGAGATGCTCACTTGCCGCATGGGCGGATGGTGCCATGCCTACGGGCCCTTGCCCCCCGAGCAGCTCCAACTCGACCATCTCCCAGTCCTCCCGAGGGCCAGCGCGGGGGCCCTCGAGATCGGCGGCCGCCGCGGCCTTCCCGTAACGGGCGACTCGGCTCACTGGAGCTAGAGCACCGGCACCAGCGGGATGTCCCAGAGGATCGCCGCCGCAACGAAGCCGCCGAGTGCGAGCACGCCGACCACTCCCGCCGCCACGCGCTGGCCCGTGGTGGTGCGCTCGGCGCGCGCCGCCGCCCGCTCGCCCCACACGATCGCGCGCTCGAGCAGCCGCTCGGCCCGCTCGAACTCGAGTGCCAGCAGGCCGAGTCCCACGAGGATCGTGGCGATGCCGGGGCCGGGAACGCCGGGGCCGGACATCACGATGCCCGCCAGCACGAGCAGGACGCCCAGCATGACCACGCCGGCCCGGTGCACGATGTGGCGCTGCTTGTGGCGCAGCTTGCGCTCCCGCAGCCTGCGGATCAGATCGGGGATGTCGTCCGGATCCGGCCCGGGGCGCGAGCCGAGGTACTCCTGGTCGCTCACGAGGACCACGGTAACCACTCGTCGAGGGGGAGGTGGGAACCGGCCTCCGCGAGCGACCCGGGGTCGGTCGCGGGCAGGCCGGCGACGGGGACGCCGGCCAGACGCTCGACCGTCGCCCGGTTGGAGAGCTCGATCGGCTGCGGCTCGCCTGGCCAGGGCGTCATCACCACTCCGGCCACGCTCAGGCCGGCGGTCCTCGCCGCCCCGACCGTCAGCAGTGAATGGTTGATCGTGCCGAGACCGGTGCGGGCCGCAATCAGCAGCGGCAGGCCGAGGTCGAGCGCAAGGTCTCGCACCAGGTAGCCCGGCGTGATCGGAACGAGCAGACCGCCGACCCCCTCCGCGACGAGCACTCGGTCGTCGCCCGCCGCCGCGCGAGCCACGTCCAAGAGCCGCGCGGGCTCGATCGTCTCGCCGGCCAGCTCCGCGGCGTAGTGCGGCGACAGCGGCAGGTCGAAGCGGTAGGGGGCGAGCTGCTCCGGCGCCTGCCAGGCGCCGGCGGCCTGGGCCAGCAGCTCGTGGTCGCGGGGCCAGTCGGCGGGCGGCTCGTCCATGCCGGTGACCACGGGCTTGAAGGCGGCCACCTCCTCGCCGCGCGCCACAAGCGCCGCACACACGGCGGCGGCCACGACGGACTTGCCGACCCCGGTGTCGGTGCTTGTTACGAAGAGCCCGCGCATCCGGGCCCGCGGATCAGGCGGCGTCGGCCAGGACGTCGAAGACGCCGGACCGGCCGAGCGTCGCACCGGCCTCCCCCAGGGCGACGGACTCGCGCGCCGAAGCGGGGATCGCGGCCGCGAGGACGCGCCCGGCCTCGCGCAGCTCCGATTTCGTGTGCGACGCCATCACGGCGAGGCGCAGTCGCGAGGTGCCCGCCGGTACGGTGGGCGGCCGGATCGCCTGCGCGAACACGCCGCGTTCCAGTGCCCGCTCGGAGGCGGCCATCGCGGCATCGGCGTCGCCGACGATCAGCGGCACGATCGGCGTCTCGCCGGGCTCCACCGGCAGCCCCGACTCCGCCAGCGCCTCGCGCAGCACCGCCGCGTTGCGCCGCAGCTTCTCCACCCGGCGTGGCTGCTCGCGCAGCAGCTCGAGGGCCGCAATCGCGGCCGCCACCGCTGGAGGCGACAGGGCGGTAGAGAAGATCAGCGTGCGCGCCGTGTTGATCAGGTACTTCGACATCGGCTTGTCGCACAGCACGTACGCGCCATAAGAGCCGAGCGCCTTGCCGAGCGTGCCGACGATCACGTCGACCTCGTCTTCGAGGCCGTACTCGGCCACCAACCCGCGGCCGCCGGGGCCGACGCAACCGGTCCCGTGCGCCTCGTCGACCATGACTCGCGCGTCGTGGCGCTGGGCCAGCTCCACGATCTCCGGCAGCGGCGCCGTGTCGCCGTCCATGGAGAAAACTCCGTCGGTGACGATCAGCGCGCCGCGTCCCTCCGCCTGGCGCAGCCCCCACTCGAGGTGATCCACGTCGCAGTGGTCGTACACGAAGGTCTCGGCGCGCGAGAGGCGGCAGCCGTCGACGATCGAGGCGTGGTTGAGGGCGTCGGAGAAGACGACGTCACCCTCGCGCGCGAGCGCCGACACCACGCCCGCGTTGGCCAGAAAGCCCGAGCCGAACAGGAGACAGGCCTCGGCTCCCTTGAACCGCGCCAGCTGCTCCTCCAGGCGCCGGTGGATCGTCATGTTGCCGGAGATCAGCCGCGAGGCGCCGGAGCCGGCGCCGTAGCGCATCGCCGCCTCGGCGGCGGCCTCACGCACGCGGGGATGGTCGGCGAGGCCGAGGTAGTTGTTCGAGCACAGCAGCAGCACCGGGCGCCCGTCCAGCAGCACGCGCGGGCCCTGAGGCCCGGAGACGCAGCGCAGCTTGCGGTAAAGACCGCGCTCGCGGATCTCGTCGAGTCGCTCCTCGATCTCGTTCATGCCGCCTGCGATCCTCGGGAGCCTTCGCCTTCCGGTGTCCTCGGGTCTCGAGCATCGACTTGGACCACGTCGGGGAAGGTGTTCTCTGAGCCGTCGGGGCGGGGCGGCACAGAGGTCTTCTTGCGGTGGCGCAGCTGCACCGCGGGGTTCCAGAAGTTGGCTTCTTCCTGCGAGTCGATCAGATCGTCGACCGGCGTGCGCGGCGTGTCGCCGTCGAGCCAGCCCGAGCGGTTGTCGGGACGCGGGTTGGCGCCGTTGTCGGGCTGGCGCGCGACGTTCAGCCCGAGCTCCTCGAACATCGCGCGGTCGTCGTCCGGCTCGGAGCCGAGCGTGGTCAGGAAGTTGCCCATCATCACGCCGTTGATGCCGGCCTTGACGGCCAGCGCGTGCAGCTCGCCGAGGTTCTCCACGCGGCCTCCGCAGAGCCGGAACAGCGCGCCCGGCAGGATCAGGCGGAAGATGGCGATCCACTTGACCGCCTCCCAGGGGTCCATGTACTCGCGGTCGCCGAACTTGGTCCCAGGCCGCGGGTTGAGCATGTTGATCGGCACGCTGGTGGGATCGATCTTGGCCAGCTCGAAGGCCATCTCGACGCGCTGCTCGGGCGACTCGCCGAGGTTCAGGATGCCCCCGACGCACGTCTCCAGCCCGGCTTCCTCGACGGCCGCGATCGTGCGCAGCCGGCCCTCGTAGCGGACGGTGGTTGAGACCTCGGGGTAGTAGCTCTCGGCGGTCTCCACGTTGTGGTGGACCCGCTGGATGCCGGCCTCCTTGAGCTGTTTCGCGCGCTCCACGGACATGTGCCCGATCGACGCGCAGCGCTTCAGGTTCGTGTGCTCGGCCACCAGCCGGGCCCCGTCGAGCACGTTCTGGAGGTCGCGCTTGGACAGCCCCTGTCCCTGGGTGACCATGCAGAAGCGGTGGGCCCCGGCGGCCTCGGCGGCGCGCGCGTGCTCGAGGATCTGGTCCGGCGTCATCATCGCGTGCATCGGCGTATCGGCCTCCGCGAAGCGCGACTGGGCGCAGAAGCCGCAGTCCTCGGCGCAGCCGCCGGACTTGGCATTGACCAGCGAGCACATGTCCGTCGAGTCGCCGAAGCGCTCCACGCGCACCTGCCAGGCGCGCTCGATGAGGGCCTCGATCTCGGCATGGTCTTCGACCTGCCCGAGCCGGAGCGCCTCTTCCTGGGAGATGAGCGGCGGCACAGAGACGGAAAGTAGTTTCCATGTCGGACGGAGCGGGCCGGTGCCTCGGGCGTAGACGACTGCGATGGGGGTCGGGGACGGAGCCGGCCGGCTAAGTGTTGTAGGCGGCGAGCAACACGGGAGCGCCGGCTACCGCCCCTGCCATCGCGGCTTGCGCTTCTCGGCGAACGCCCGCACGCCCTCTCGGAAGTCCTCCGAGCGGAAGCACGACTCGCGCAGCTCGATCAGCTCCTGCTCGACCTCGGCGGGCAACGGCTGGCCGCGCAGGGCGCGGATGACGCGCTTGTTGCCCGCCAGCGACAGCGGCGCGTTGGCTGCGATCTCGGCGGCCAGGTCCAGCACGTGCTCGTCCAGCTGCCAGGGGTCGACGACCTCGTTGACGAGCCCCATGCGCTCGGCGCGCTCGGCGTCGACGTTGCGCCCGACGTAGAACAGCTCCGCCGTGTTGGCCACGCCGCAGACGTCGATGAACCTGCGCAGCCCGGTGTGCGAGTAGATCAGCCCGAGCTTGGCCGGCGGCATCCCGAGCTTGACGCCGCGCGCGGCGATGCGGAAGTCGCAGGCGAGCGCCAGCTCCAGGCCGCCGCCGATCGCGTGCCCGTTGATCTGCCCCAGCACCGGATACGGGTAGGCGTCGAGCGCCTCGATCGCGTGCTGGAAGGGGTGCGCCACGAGCCGCTCCGCCGACTCCTCGAAGCGGCCCTCCTCGAACCCGCCGATGTCGTAGCCGGCCGAGAACACCACGCCCGAGCCGCGGATGACGAGACAGCGCGCCGCGAGCGTACGGGTATATTCGCCCAGCGCGTCGAGCAGCTCGTGGTCGAGAGCGCCGCGCCGCTCCGGGTTCGAGATGGTCAGCCGGGCAACGTTGTCGACCGGCTCGTCGAGCTGGAGCTTGTCCGTCATGGCGCAGGCGCAGGGCTCGGCCGGGAGCGCAGCGACCGCCTCACTCCAGGACGACGAGCGTGTCGCCCTCCGAGACCGACTGGCCCTCCTGGCAGACGACCTCCTTCACAACCCCGTCGTTCTCGGCCTCGACCGGCATCTCCATCTTCATCGACTCGAGAATGACCAGCGTGTCCCCCTCGGCGACCGCCTGTCCCACCTCACATTCGACCTTCCAGACCGTTCCTGTGATGTGAGCCTCGACGTCGGGCAAGTCCGTTCCTCCTGGGCGGCTTCACGAGTGCGCGCAAGATACCGGCCCGGATGGGCTGGAGCGCCCCCATGCCCCGGTACGCGCGGAACGGTGACGCCAGCCTCGCCTACGAGGTCTTCGGGGAGTGCGAGCGCGACATCCTGCTGAAGGGCGTGCCGGGCCCGTGGCGGCTCTACTCCGTAGGGGGTCCCGGAGAGCAGCCTGCCCGACCCACGCCCGAGCGCGGAGGTGTACGGCGTCGCCAAGAACACCTACGGCACCGGCAGCTTCGTGCTCCAGAACGCGGGCGGCGAGCTGCCCGACCCATCCGAGGGGCTGCTCACGACCGTCGCCTGGGGTGGACGGGCGCGTGGACTACGCCCTCGAGGCCGCCATCTTCGTGACCGGCGCCGCCGTGCAGTGGCTGCGCGACGGGCTGGGCGTCATCCGCGCTGCGGCCGAGACCGAGGACCTCGCCCGCTCGCTGGACTCCAACGACGGGGTGTACCTCGTGCCGGCCTTCACCGGCCTCGGCTCTCCGCACTGGCACCCCTACGCGCGCGGGACGATCGTGGGGCTCACGTGCGGCGCTGGGCGCGCCCACCTGGCTCGCGCGGCGCTCGAGGCGATGGCCTACCAGACGGTGGATGCCCTGCGCGCGATGGAGGAGGCCTCGGGCGTCGTGCTCGGGGAGCTCAAGGCCGACGGGGGTGCCGTGGTAAACGGCTGGCTGATGAAGTTCCAGGCCGACGCTGGGGGTGCCGGTCGTCGTTCCCGAGATCTCGGAGACGACCGCGCTCGGCGCCGCCTACCTGGCGGGCGTGGCCACGGGCAGCTGGACAGAGGCGGACGTGCGCTCGATGTGGCGCCAGGCGGCGCGCTACGAACCGTCGATGTCCGACGACGCGCGCGAGACGCTGCTCAGCGGCTCGGCGCGCGCCCTGGCGCGCGCCACCAGTAACGAAGCGGAGCGCAGTGGGTAGAAGTGGCCGAGGGATGAAGGCGCAGGTGTACAAGGACCCCCGCCCGGCGGAGCACTTCGCCGGCTTTCACGAGCGCACACGCACGCGCCGCCCCGACTGGGTCTACGAGCTCGTGCGCCTGGTGCTCACCCCGTACCTGCTGCTCTTCTACCGGGCGCGCTGCATCGACTCGCGCAACCTGCCCCCCGACGGCGCGGCGATCATCTCCCCCAACCACTTCTCCTTCCTCGACCACTTCTTCGTGGCCGTCTACCTGCGCCGCAAAGTGCATTTCATGGCCAAGTCGCAGCTGTTCAAGCCGCCGCTGCAGTTCATCTACACGCACGGCGGCGTGTTTCCGGTGCGCCGTGGCCACTCCGACGAGGAGGCCTTCAAAACGGCTCACGCCGTGCTCGCCCGCGGCGACATCGTGGTCATGTACGCCGAGGCCGGTCGGTCTCGCAGCGGAGAGCTCGGCAAGCCGCGCCACGGCCTCGGGCGGCTGGCGCTGGAGTCGGGCGCGCCGGTCGTGCCCACCGCGATCGCGGGCACCGAGCGCGCGCGCAACTGGAAGCGCCTCCAGTTCCCCAAGGTGACCGTGCAGTTCGGCGAGCCGATCCGCTTCGAGCGGGTGAGCGACCCAACGCGCGAGCAGGCCCAGGGCGCGTCGGAGATCGTCTTCGAACGGGTGCGTTCGATCCACGGCCGCCTGCGCAAGGAGGGCCGCCGCCGCGTCGTGCGGGCCGCCCGGGCCGCGCGCCGCGCGGCCGAGGGCGCCGGC
>JACCSF010000414.1 GCA_013813135.1 Thermoleophilaceae bacterium
AGCATCGCGCTGATCGACGCCGTCGACGGCGGCAACCTGCGCCGCCTGACCCCCCGGCGCGGGCCCGACGAGCTCAACCCCAACTGGTCTCCCGACGGGGCCAGCATCGTGTTCGAGGTGAACAAGCTCTTCGACGTGAGGCAGTCCGACATCTGGCTCATGAACGCCGACGGGTCCGGCAAGCAGCGGCTGACCAAGACCAAGTTCTACGAGACAAACCCTGTCTTCTCGCCGGACGGCACACGGATCGCCTTTACCGGCGACCGCGACAACCGGAATCTGTCGAAGCGGCGGCTCGAGCGCGGCTTCGAGCTCTACACGATGGCGGCCGACGGGAGCGACGTGATCAGGGTCACCGATAACCGCCGGGCGGAGCTGTTTCCGGACTGGCAGCCGCTGCCCTGAGCAGGCCCGGAGCCATCTCCACGAGCGCGCCCATCGGCAGGCCCACGACGTTCAGATAGTCGCCTTGAGTTCCGCGACGAGGGTGGCGCCTTTGCCTTGGATCGCGTAGCCGCCAGCGCGCCCGCGCCACTCGCCGGTGGCCACATAGCGGTCCCCGTCGGAGGCAGCCAGCGGGCGGAAGCGCACCTCGGTCACGGCCGCCGCGGCGGCCAGCCTACGTGTTCGAGGAGCGCCGCTTCCTCACCCGCCACCAGCTCCGTCGTCTGCTCGAGGAGATACCGCCCGCCTGGCGGCCATTCTTCGACCTGCTCGCCTCTACCGGCCTGCCGATCTAGGAGGCGATTGCGCTGCGCGTCCGCGACGCCCAGCTCGATACTGAGCCTCCGCGCGTCCGGGGTCTGCCGCGCCCTCGTCGCCCGGCCGGCTGACCAGCCCAAGTCCCGCCACGGCCTCCGGATCGTGCCGATCTCCTCGGACCTCGCGAGCGCTCTACTCCCGTTCGCGACACAACGCGCCGAGGACGACGACCTCCTCTTCCGCGGGCCACGCGGCGCTGCCCTTCAGCCCAACAACCTGCGCAACCGCGTCCTCCCGGCGGCCGAGCGCGCCGGCGTTCCCTGGGCACGCTTCCACACGCTTCGCCACACCTGCCCGTCGCTCGCAGAAGCCGGCGCCGGCCCACTCCGACCACACCGCTGGATGGGTCACCACTCCGCCAGCTACACGCTCGACACCTACGGACACCTCATCGACGGCGACCTCGCCCTATCGCTCGACCTCGCACGCGAACTCGGTAACTGAGCCAACACTCTTCCTCACGCGGTGGCGACCGCGGCACGCATCTCCTACAACACACATCGACGTGTCGCTTTCGATGGGGGAGCAACACTCGCGTTCGCCCCGGCGCATTTTTCGCGACCGGGTTATCGCTTCGCGCCGGAAGCAGTCGCGGGCCCGGACCGCTCGTGGGCTTCTGCTTGGCGCGAGCGGGACTGCGGCCAGGGGTTGAGCGCGCAGCGGCCGGTGGGGCCGTGGGCCGACGGCGACGCGGCCCGCGTCATGAGTACTGCCGCCGCAGGTGCAGTTCCTCGGTGATCTCGGCGATCGTGGCCGTCACGATCGCGCACGCCGGGGTTTCGGGCGATGGGAGGGTGATCGGGCGGGTACCGAGGCCGGCCTTGCCGCGGCCGCAGGCGAGGTCATGAGTTCGACGAGGGTGTCGAGGCGAGTCGGTTGAGTGGACCGGATCTCCTCGTTGCGGCCGAGATGGTGGTGGCCGATGTAGAAGGCGTAGGCCAGCCAGGCGCGGTCGTCGGCTTCGTGGTCCTCGAGCCCGAGCTCGACGAAGATCCTGCGCAGGAACTGCAGCCGGGCGTGGGTGACGCGGGCGAACGCGGAAGCGACGAGGGGGTCGTCGGCGGCCGCCGCGAGCGCAATCTCGATCTCGTCAGCCGGTCGTTCGTAAACCTCCCGGAAGACGTAGCGGAGGCGTTCGACGGGGTCGCTGATCGCCTCGGCGTCGGGGATGAGCTCTGTCGTGTCCTCTCGTTCCCACTGCTCCAGAGCTGCGTCGATCAGCTCCCGGCGGTCGCGGAAGTGCCAGTAGAAGCTGCCGCGGCTCGCACCCAGCTGCTTGGCCAGCCGGTCGATCGCGACGCCGGCGACGCCGCCCTCGGCCAAGGAGTCGAGCGCCGCGCGGGTCCAGTCCTGCCGATTCAGCAGTCGCTTCCCGCCACGAGTCGCCATTCCCAAACAGTAGTGTATGGTGGTCTAGACAGTTATGTATGGAAAGCGACGACAGGAGCGGTCGGATGAAGGTGCACAACGTCCACTCTCGTGATCTCCCGGCTCCTCCCGAGCGCGTTGGTGCTCTGATCGACGGCCTCGGCAGCGAGGACGACCGGCTGTGGCCGGCCGAGCGCTGGCTGACCGCGCCGTTCGAACTCGACGGCCCGCTCGCGGTCCGGGACGCGCAGCCGCCAGGGTCAGATCCGACAGACGATCGAGGAGTACGACCCGGGACGGCGGCTCGTGTTGCGCTTCGCGCCCGGGCTGGGCCTGGTCGGCACGCATCGCCTCGAGGTCCAGCCAGTCGGCGCTCACCGGACCCGGATGACCCACAGGCTCGAGTGCCGGGTCGAGCCGAAGATGGTCGTGCTGTACCCGATCCTGATCCGCCAGCACGATGCGCTGGTGGAAGATCTCCTCGACCGGGCCGAGCTCGCGACGACCGGACGAATCGCCCGCCCGTCGCGCTGGCCGCTGTCGGTGCGAATCGCCAACTCGGCCGAGCTCAGAGTGGCCCGCTGGCGCGGGAAGCTTCCGCCACCGGACCCCGCGTCCGGCGCGCTCGTCGGCCGCCACGCCCGCGTCGCCGCCATCGCCGTTCCGGCCGTGATGCTCGCTATCGCCGCCCTCCACGCCGCCTGGGCGCTCGGCTCGCCTTGGCCGGCCGGCAGCGAGCCCGAGCTCGCCGAGCATGTGCTCAGTCAAGGCGAACGACAGCAGCTCGATGGCGGACTCCCGCCGGCGCCCGTGACGTGGGCGGTGGCGCTAGCGCTCCTGGCTGCCGCCGCGATCGTCCGCGCCGCGGCAACCGGCCCACGCTCCCGCGCGCTGCGCCGCGCGGCGTGGGGTGTTGCGGCGGTCTTCGTCGCGCGCGGAGTGGTCTACATTCCCTCCGACCTGATCGGCGGCCTCGACGACGCCTACCAGCGTTTCGACCTGGCGATCTACTCGCCGCTGTGTCTGGCCCTCGGCGCCGGGACGGCGGTCGTGGCCCGGCGCGCGTCGGCTGCCAGCCGGCTGATGCCAGCTGGGCCGACGGATCGGGCCGCCTCGCCCGTCATCAGTCAAGGACACGGCCCATGACCGCACACGCCATCGGTGACCGCGCTAAGGACCGACAAGGAGGACAACTCCAACATTGACAAACCCGTCAGCCTCTACCCGCAGCCGCGCGCTGCGAGCGCCGGTAAATGTGAGTGATCGCTCACAACGGGCGCGCCGGCGATGCGACGGTTGCGGTCGTGACGGAATGGACTTCAACGGCGCGAGCGAATGCGACGGCGGAGCAGCTGCTCGAGGTGCTCACGCGTCCTGAGGAGATCCGCCGGTGGTCGCCCGTGGACTTCGACATCGACGATCTCGACGGCCGCCGACTCGCAGCCGGGACGCGCGGGCGGGTCACGGGAAGGCTGGCGGGTGTGCGGGTGGGCTTCGACGTGGAGATCCACGTGGCCGACCAAGCCCGGCTCGAGCTCTCGGCCCAGGGTCCGATCGGCCTGCACGTGCGTTACGAGCTGGCGGCCGACGACGCTGGCTCATCGCTCAACGCATCCGTGTCGATGCGCCCCAGCCGCGGCCTCACCGGGCGACTCGTGGCGAACGCCACCGCGGCGCTTCTCTCAGCCGGTGTGCTGGACGGCGCCACGGGCCGTATCGCCCGCGTCGCCGAGTCGCTTCCGCTCGCCGCGGCCGCTTAGCCCCCGGGTGTCCACCGGGCCTGGTCGTCGCCGCAGACGGAACGAGACGATGGCTCGAGCTGGGAGCACGACTTCGACCTGACATATACGAAGGTCGCGTAACGCCGCTATCTTGTGGCCCGGCGCCGTCTCGCGCCCAATCCTCGATTCCGGCGCTCACGCCGCCGGCTCAAGCGGGGGCAAAGGGGGCTCGAGCCTTCGGGACGCCGGTCTGATGCTGCCCTTTCCGGCGGGGCGCCGCGAGCGTGAGTCCCGGTGCCGCCGCCACGAGAGGAGCACCAGATGACCAGGCAGAAGTCGTTCAAGCGGCTCGTCCGTTCGCGGATGGACAAGACGGGCGAGAGCTACACGGCGGCGCGGGCGGCGCTGTTGGCGGCGGAGGAGCCGAAGGCGACGGAGGGGCCGGCGCTCGGGATGTCGGACGAGGCGATCCGGCGCAGGACGGGGCGGGGATGGGAGGAGTGGTTCGAGCTGCTCGACGAATGGGGCGCGCACGAGCGACCGCACAGCGAGGTCGCGCGCTGGGTTGCCGAAGCGCACGGGATCGAGGGCTGGAGCGCGCAGGCTGTGACCGTCACCTACGAGCGCGCCCGCGGCCTGCGCGCGGTCGGAGAGGGTCCCGACGGCTTCACGATCACCGCCTCGAAGACCGTGGCGGTGCCGGTCGAGCGGCTCTTCGAGGCGTTCCTCGACGAGTCGCTGCGCCGGCGGTGGCTGCCCGAGGGCGAGCTCCGCGAGCGCACCGCCTTGAGGCCGAAGTCGGCCCGCTTCGACTGGGTGTGACGGGGAGACCCGGGTCAACGTGTGGTTGACGGCGAAGGGCGCGGCGAAGAGCGTCGCGGCGGTCCAGCACGAGCGACTGGCCGACGCCGACGAGGCGGAACGCAAGAAGGCCTTCTGGAGGGAGCGGGTTGCCGCGCTGAAGGAGGTGCTGGAGGGATGAGCGCCGTGGTCCGCTGACGCTTCGACTACGCGGAGCCGACCGCTGCGCGCCCCGGCTCGTCAGTCAGAATCGCGGCTGAGGTCCACGGTCTCGCCGATCGGCAGCCACCGCACGAGGCGGCGGATGTCCTCTGGCGCCTCGCGAACTCGCGCTCGAGGTCCTCTCGCCCCTGCCGGAAGTGCTTCCAGCCTACGTAGTGGATCGGGATCACCGTGCGCGCCCGGATCAGGCTGCACAGCTCTACGCCTTCGTTGGCGGTCATGGTGTAGAGCAGCGGCCCCGACACATCGCCGACGATCGGGCGGCTCAGCGGCGGGCCGTGACGGCACCGCGTGGCGGTGATCTCGATCGTCGGCCGCCCCGCCTCGAGTCGCGTGGAGGCCCAGGACTCGAGCCCGCGGGCGCCGGCTCCCAGGCGCTTCGCCCCGGGGGCCGTGGGGCCCCGATGTGGGTGGTGTGGACGTTCCTCATACGCTGTGCTGCGCCGGCGGAGCTTGACCGAAGCAGCGACTCGAAGGAGAAGTGATGGTGACGGAACAGGAAGCGCGGCAGGTCGACAGGGCGAACGAGAGCGGCCGTCAGCCGGTTGTGTTCATCCATGGGCTCTGGCTGTTGCCGAGCAGTTGGCAGAACTGGGCCACGGCCTTCGAGGAGGCCGGCTACACCGCGCTGACGCCCGGGTGGCCGGACGACCCCGAGACGGTCGAGGAGGCGAAGGCGCACCCCGAGGTGTTCGTGGGCAAGACCATCAAGCAGGTCGCCGACCACTACGCCGAGGTGATCCGCAAGCTGACGAACAAGCCGGCGGTCATCGGGCACTCCTTCGGCGGGCTGTTCACTCAGATCGTCGCCGGGCGCGGACTGGCGGCGGCGGCGGTGGCGATCAGCCCCGCGCCGTTCCGAGGTGTCTTGCCGCTGCCGATCGCCGCGCTGAGGTCCTCGTTCCCGGTGCTCCGCAACCCGGCCAACCGCAACCGGGCGATCGGACTCACGTACCCGCAGTTCCGCTACGCCTTCGCCAACAAGGTGAGCGAGGACGAGGCCGCGCGGCTGTACGAGGCCTATTCGGTGCCCGGACCCGGGAGGCTGATCTTCCAGGCGGCGACCGCCAACACGAATCCCTGGACCGAGGCGAAGGTCGACAGCAAGAACCCCGAGCGCGGGCCGCTGCTGATCATCTCGACCGACGACGATCACACCGTGCCGTGGGCGATCGCGAACGCCTCGTTCAAGAAACAGCAGCGCAACCACGGCGTCACGGAGATCACCAAGGTCCCCGACCGCGGGCACGCGTTCACGCTCGACAGCGGCTGGCGCGACGTCGCCGACAAGGCGCTGGGGTTCGTCAAGCGGTTCGTCTAGGGCTAGGGCGGGGCGGCCGTCGAACCCCGCACGAGCAGCTCCGCCGGCAGCACCACCCGCTTCCGCGTCCGGCGCCCCGCCATCCGCGCCTCGAGCAGCTCGAAGGCGCTGGCGCCCAGCTGCTCGGCGTCGAGGGCCACGGTCGTGAGGGGCGGCTCGAGCACGCGCGCGAAGTCCATGTCGTCGAAGCCGATCACCGACACATCGCCGGGAATCCGCAGCCCGCTCTCCCGGGCCGCGAGGTAGAGCCCGGCGGCGACGATGTCGTCGTCGCAGAACACGGCGGTGGGTTCCTCCGCCAGGAGCGGGCCGGCGGCGTCGCGCGCGTCGTCGATCGTGATCGCGGTCATGGCGCGTGGCTGGGCGTCGGGATCCAGGCCGGCCTCGGCCAGCACGCGCCGCCGGGCCGCCTCGCGCAGGTGGAAGGTCGGCGCGTCGAACGCGGCGGCGAGGTGCCCGATCCGGCGGTGACCGAGCTCCACCAGGTGCTCGAAGGCGGCAGCCGCGCCGCCCTCGGCGTCGAAGCGCACCGACGGCCGCCCCGGCGCCTCGGCCTCCATCAGCACCGCGTGCTGGTCGGGGCCGAGCGCCTCCGGCGCGCTGACCTCGAAGAGCAGGTAGCCGTCGACAGGGCCGGCGCGCAGCGCCTCGAAGGACTGCTCCTCCCAGCGGCGGTCGTTGGCCGTGTCGACCAGTGCCACCGTGTAGCCGGCGGCCTGCGCCGCACGCTGCGAGCCGCGCAGGACGCGGCTGAAGAACGGGTTGGTGATGTCGGGGACGAGTAGCGCCACCGCCCGCGAGCTGCCCAGCCGCAGGGCCTGCGCGGCGACGTTCGGGCGGTAGCCGAGCTCGCGTGCGCAGCGGCGGACACGCTGCTGGGTCGCCTCCGAGACCCGCCCCTGGCCCTTGCCCGAGAAGACGAGCGAGACGGTGGACTGCGAGACGCCGGCGCGCCGAGCGACGTCGACGCTCGTCACGCGGTGTTGGGTTGTGCGCTCGATGGGGCCAATGCAACCACGCCCGGGGGCCGGCGGGTTGACAGCACCACGACGTCATACGTAGTATGTACATACGTATGACGGATCTTGCTCCAACCATCGCCGCCTTCCTGGCCGCCGGCGTGGTGGCCGCCGGAGGCCTGCTCGCCGGTGACGCCGACGGCCGGGCCGGTTCCGCGCCTCGGACCGCGTTGGTGATCGACGCGGCCGCAGGACGCGACGGGCGTGAGCTGCTCGACTCTCGCCTGCGCGACGTCGACGCCGAGGTCCGGCTGCCGCGTACGTCCGCGGAGGCGCTCACCAACGTGCGCTACTTCGCGGCGCAGGACTACCGCATGGTGGTCATGGGGCCGCGCTCCGGCGCCGCCGCCCGCGCCGCCGGCGTCCCGGCCGTGCGCGCACCCGACC
>JACCSF010000044.1 GCA_013813135.1 Thermoleophilaceae bacterium
GTACTCATTCAGAAAGATCGAGACCGCGGTCTCGAAGTTGCAGAAGGCCGGCTTCGGCTTCAACAAGCAGGGAGCCACGCCGGGCGCCTTCTACCGCTTCGACGACGTGCGCAAGCGCACGCCGAACCCCGTGGGCGTGAACACCCGCAAGCCCAACTAGCAGCAGAGAGGTCAGTCGTCAGAGTCAGTCGTCAGGAGTGCAGCGCGCTCCTGACGGCTGACGACTGATTCCTGACGATCTACGTCGTCATGCCGGTGAACTGGCCCCCGGTCACGTTCAGCACCTGGCCGTGCACGTAGTCGGCCCACGGGGAGCAGAGGAAGAACACCGGGCCGGCTGCCTCCTCGGGCGTCGCGGCCCGGCCCAGGGGGATGATCGCCGCGGCCAGCTGACGCATCTGCTCGGGGATCCCAAGGCCGATCTCCTTGCCTTCGATCTCGATCGTGCCGCCTTCCTCCTTGGAGGCGGTGAGGCGGGTCTCGACGAAGCCGAACGCCACCGCGTTCACGTTGATCTTGAAGCCGCCCCACTCCTTGGCGAGCGTCTTGGTCAGGCCGACCACGCCCGCCTTGGCGGCCGAATAGTTGACCTGGCCCGCGTTGCCCATCGTCCCGGAGATGGAGCTGACGTTCACGATCTTGCGAAAGACCTCGCGGCCTTCGTCGCGCTCCTTCTTCGCGGGCTCGCGCAGGTGCGGGGCGGCGGCGCGGATGATTCGGAAGGGGACGACGGTGTGGATCTCGAGCATCGCCTGGAACTGCTCATCGGTCATCTTGTGCGCCACGCCGTCCCAGGTGTAGCCGGCGTTGTTGACGATGATGTCGATCTGGCCGAACTCGTCCAAGGCCTTCTGGATGAGCTGATCCGGAACTCCAGGCTGGGTCAGGTCGCCTCCGAACACCGCCGTCTCGCCGGCGATCTCGGACGCGGCCTGCTCTGCGACGTCTCCGTCGAGGTCGTTGATCAGGACGCGAGCGCCCTGCTCGGCGAGCAACTCTGCGGTTGCGCGGCCGATGCCCCGGGCAGACCCGGTGACGATCGCCGCCTTTCCATCGAGGACTCCCACGTAAACGTTCTCCTTGTCGGCTGGTTGGTGAGGCGGGGGATGCGGGGGCGGTATTCCACCAGAACCTCGGATCCGCCGCGGCTACTTGCGCACGCGGAAGCGGAGATCGGTCACCTGCCCGGATTCCGAGGCGTCGGTGCGCTCGAGGTCGATCTGCCGGGCCATGGCCGGCGCGCCGTACAGGCGAACGCCGTCGCCGAGCAGTACCGGGGCCAGGTGAACGGCGATCTCGTCCAGCGGGCCGGCGTCCAGACACTGCTGCGCGGTGTTGGCGCCGAAGATCTCGACGTTCTTGCCGGCGGCGGCATCCCGTGCGGTGCCGACGGCGTCGCGGAGGCCCTCCGACAGGAAGGTGACGGTCGGATCTTCGGGGATGTCTTCGGGGCGGTGCGTGAGCACGAAGACGGGACCGCTCCAGCCACCGCCGTAGATGCCGGCCACGCCGTCGTACTTGCTGGCGGCCGCGTCATACCAGCGTCGACCGCCGAGGATGGCGCCCGTCCCCTCCCTGATCTCGTCGGCGAGCGCACTGGGCTCAGACGCTCTGAAGGCCCAGTCCATGGAGTCGTCAGGCCCGGCGATGAATCCGTCCACGGACATGGTGATGTGCCAGATGATCTTGCTCATGTCGCTCTCGACCGGAGTGCGGGTGGAAACTCATCGGTGCTGCCTACCATGCCGTGATCGCGGGTACGAGTCGGTCGGGCCATGAGCAAGGTCACCCTCAACGCCGTTCGCTACGGCATCCCGGCGGCGCTGCTGATCGCGGGCATGGTGGTCTGGGCGACCGGCGGGAACGTCGGCGTCGCGGCCGGCGCGATGTTCATCAGCGCGGCCACCGCGGTGCTGCTGCTCAACGTGCTGTTCCGGATCGGGGTCGAGGGCGACAAGGCTCGCGACCGCGAGGAAGAGGCCAGGCGCTTCTTCGACGAGCACGGCCGCTGGCCGGACGAGCGCTAGGCATTCGCGAACGAGCGCTTTGCCGAACGCGCCACTTTGCCGAACGCGCCAGCTTGGTCGGAGACTGATCTGTCTGTCCACCCCGTCCGAAAGGAGCCGTGTACACGATCAAGGAGACGCACGGCATGTCGGACCGCATTACCGTAGAGGCACTTGACCTCGACCTGCTCGACACGGATGGAGCAATTCGCGAGGCCGACGCGGGCGTGGCAGGGGACACCCGCGCCGATTTCTTCAAAAAGGCCGCCGTCGGCGGAGGAACGCTGATTGGAGGTGGAGTCCTGCTCTCCGGGCTTGCCGCCCCCGCGCTGGCGAAGCCCTCCAAGAAGCAAGACGTCGCGATCCTCAACTACGCCCTGACGCTCGAGTACCTCGAGGCGGCGTTCTATGTGGAGGCTGTCTCGAAGGGCGCCATTTCGGGCGACGCGCTGTCTGCAGCCACGGTCGTGCGCGACCACGAGCTGGCGCACGTCAAGTTCCTCAAGGCGGCGCTCGGCAAGGCGGCGGTCAAGAAGCCGAAGTTCGACTTCAAGAACACCACGGGCGACCAGGCCACGTTCCTGGCGACCGCTGTGGCGCTCGAGGACACCGGCGTGGCCGCGTACGCCGGCCAGGGCCCGCGGCTGTTGCAGAAGCCCGTCGTGGTGGCCGCGCTCTCGATCCATTCCGTGGAGGCGCGCCACGCCGCGCACTTCCGCACGCTGGCAGGCATGAGCTTCGCCCCGAAGGCGTTCGACAAGGCGAAGACCATGAAGCAGGTCCTGAAGGTGGTTGACGGAACCGGCTTCATCACCGGCTAGTCCGGGGGGCACAGGGGGGCGCGCGAGGGGCGCGCCCTCCTAGAGTCCCAGCTGCTTCCCGAGGATCTCCTTCATCACCTCGTCGGTGCCACCGCCGATGGGTCCGAGGCGGGTGTCGCGCACCGCACGCTCGATCTCGTACTCCTTCATGTAGCCGGCGCCGCCGTGGATCTGGAGCGCGTCGTCGGCCACCTCGTAGGCCGCGCGCTGGCTGATCAGCTTGGCCTCCGTCACCTCGCGAATCGCGTGCTCGCCGCCGGCGAACAGGCGCAGCGCGTGGTAGGTGAGCGAGCGGGCGGCCTCGTGCCTGACCGCCATCTCGGCGATCTTGTGCCGAATCGCCTGGTGCTTTCCGATCGGCCGGCCGAAGGCCGTGCGCTCGCCGGCGTAGGCGACGCTCCGCTCGAGCAGTCGCCCCATCGAGCCGACGGCCCCCAGCGCCATCACCAGCCGCTCCCACTGGAAGTTGGCCATGATCAGGTAGAAGCCCTTGTTCTCCTCGCCGAGCATGTTCTCGTCGGGCACGAACACGTCGTCGAAGGCCAGCTCGGCGGTGTCGGACGCGCGCCAGCCGAGCTTCTCCAGCTTCTTGGACACCGAGTAGCCCTCCATGCCCTTCTCGATCAACAGGAACGACAGGCCCTGGTGGCCGCCGTCCTCGGTCGTCTTCACGGCCGTGACCACGAAGTCCGCCCGCACGCCGTTCGTGATGAAGGTCTTCGAGCCGTTCACGACGTAGCCGCCGTCGACCCTGCGCGCGAAGGTCCGGATGCCCGCCACGTCCGATCCGGCGCCGGGCTCTGTGATCCCCAGCGCCGCGATCCGCTCGCCCCGGATGGCGGGCACGAGGAACCGCTGCTTCTGATCCTCGGTGCCGAATTTCCAGATCGGCGGCGTGGCGATCCCGATGTGGGCGCCGATCCCTGCGGACAGCCCGCCGGAGCCCGCGCCGGTCAGCTCCTCGGCGAGCACGGCGTCGTGCACGTGGTCGCCGCCTTCGCCGCCGTACTGCTCCGGGTACTTGAGGCCGAGGTAGCCGAGCTCCGCCATACGGGTGAAGACCTCGTTCGGAAACCACTCGGCGTCCTCCCACTCGCCGACGTGGGGCCGCAGCTCGGTCGTGACGAACCGGCGGATCGCCTCGCGCAGCCGCTCGTGCTCGTCCGTGAAGGGGGGTATCGGCCGCCGGGCGGCGGCGGGCGGCAGCCCCTTCTCGGTCAGCGTCACGCCGCAGTCGCGAGCACGTTGCGGATCACGAAGTCCGAGAGCGGATCGGTCAGCTCGGCCAGCTCCGCCGTGCGACCTTCCTCGATGCGCGTGGACACGAGCTCCAGGATCGCACCAACCAGGCCGAGGGCGACATCGCCCGAGAGCGGCTCCACATCCGGGTCGGCCTCGCGCGCCTGCCGGTTGACCTCCAGGTAGCGGCCGGCGAACACCTGCAGCACCGCGCGCCGTTTCGCGAGACCGATCGGGCCGGAGGCGTATACCTCGAGCACGATGGCGCGGCAGAAGGCGGGCTCGTCGGCAAGCACGGTCAGGAAGGTGTGCACGCCGGCCACGAGGCGCTCGCGCGGGTCTTCCGCGGTGTCGAGGGCCTCGGCGAGCCGCCCGAGCACGAAGGCGATGCCCGTGTCGTACATGGCGAGGAAGCAGTGCTCCTTGTCGCGGAAGTGCTCGTAGAAGGTCTTGCGCGACACGCCGGCGTGCGACACGACGTGGGCGATCGTGGTCGCTCCGTAGCTGTGTTCCGCCACCGCCTCCGCCATCGCGTCCAGCAGGCGGCCGCGCTGGGATGCGAGCACGACCTCCCGCGTCAGGGAGTGCCGCCCGGAGGGTAGGGGGCCGTCGATGATGTCGGACAGGGGGGCAGGGCGATCTTGCATCTTCAGAAACGCTAGCGTACTATTCGGAAAATTCGGCGCTCTCAGCGGCGGAGGGTGACCGCGGTCACGTTCGCGCGTATCGAGGTCGTGCTGCGATCGCGGGCTAACCCGCGTCGAATACATCGAGCGGGAGGGCCGCCGACACAAGGGCGTTGGGCGCGTCGACCAGCTCGGAGATCCGCAGCTCGGCCGCGACGCTCATCAGCACATAGGCCGCCTCGCGGTCGAGGCCGCGCTCGGCGGTGAGCCAGCCGAGCAGCTCGACCAGGGCACGGCGGGTCGCGAGGTTGAGGTCGAGATCGCCCTGCTCGCCGGCGTCGTCGAGCGGGATGCCCGTCGTGGCGAAACGGCCCGCGGGGGCCGCGGCGGCGCTTCGTAGCATGGGAACGTCGGCCGCCAGCCACCGCGCCGCAGACCCACGCGGAATGTGGCCGAGCCGCCGGTCTCGAGCGCGGATATGCAAACCTCTCCGTCGCCCTGGGCGAAGTGCAGGTCGCCCACCGACAGCAACGCACCGGGCACGTGCACCGGCAGCCACAGCCGCGCGCCGGGGCCGAGGTCGCGGATGTCCATGTTGCCGCCGTTCTCACGCGGCGGATAGGTGCGCAGGCCGTCTCCCGCCGCTGGCGGCCAGGCGAGCGCAGCAGAAGGCGGGTTGGCCGCGCCGACGCCGCCTCGCGTGCCCGCGCGCGCTCGAGCAGCTCCCAGGAGGGAGCTACCCCGATGGTGCCCGCGTGCACGCACGCCGCGACGGCCACGCCGGGCACCTGCTCGGAGCGGGCGTGGGAGCCGTCGAGCTCCCAGCGGGCGAGGAACGGGCGGTCGAATTGGTCGCCGAGGAACCCGGAGCCGGGCCAGATCGCGGTCCATCCGAAGTCGTCGGTCTCGTAGCCGGCCACCTCCAGCTCGAGCGCGTCGCCCGGCTCGGCGCCGACCACCTCCAGCGGTCCGGTGAGCGGGTGCGCTATCGAAGGCGTGTCGAGCAGGTCCGCATGGGTCGAGCCGCGGCCCAGCCGGCGGTCCCGCGAGTCGCGTACCTCGAACGTGACCTCGTCCCCGGGCTCGACCGACGCGACGGGCTCCAGCTCGGGGTGCCAGCGGTTGTGGCCATTGGCGGCGCCCTGGTGGAGCGGCAGGGAGCGGTCGATCTCGATGCGGAGTTGTCGCAAGAGTGTCTCCTTTCGCGCGGAACGCCCTGGCACAATCAACGTGTGCGCAGGCGCCAGTTCCGCGAGATGGTGGACAAGATCGGAGAGGGGCACCGGCTCCATCGCGAGGAGCTGCGGGCACACCGGGAGGAGAATGACCGTCAGGTCCCGCGCGAGATCCTGCTGGAACAGCGCGAGGCCCGGGAAATGCTGCGGCATGCGGCACGGCATCCAGGCCAACACCGAGGGCCTGCTGCGGGTGCTCGACGAGTTCCGCCGCGGCGACGGACCGGCAGCAGCCGGCACCTAGAGCCCGTACGAGCGGCCGATCACGTCCAGCATCACCTCGTCGGTGCCGGCGCCGATGCGGTTCAGGCGCATGTCGCGCCACGCTCGCTCGATGCCGTACTCCTTCATGTAGCCGGCGCCGCCGTGGATCTGGAGGCACTCGTCGGTGACTTCGCACGCCATGCGCGCGGTGTAGAGCTTGGCCATCGAGATCTCGCGCACGGGGTACTCGCCGTTCTGGAAGCGCCAGGCGGTCGTGTAGACCATCTGGCGGCCCGCCTCGATCTTGGTCGCCATGTCGGCGAACTTGTGGCGGATCGCCTGGAACTTGCCGATCTGGCGGCCGAAGGCCGTGCGCTCGGTCGCGTACTGGAGCGTTCGGTCGAAGCACTTCTGCGCGCCGGCCACGCACCCCGCGGCGCCGATCAGCCGCTCGCCCTGGAGCTCCCACATGATGTGGTAGAAGCCCTTGCCCTCCTGGCCGAGCATCGCCTCGTGGGGCACGCGTACGTCCTGGAACGCGAGCAGAGCGGTGTCGGACGAGTGCATCCCGAGCTTCTCGAGCTTCTTCTCGCGGATCACGCCGGGCGAGTCCATGTCGACCAGGAACAGCGTGAAGCCGTCGTAGCCGGCGTCGGGATCGGTCTTCGTCACGAGCACGATGAAGTCCGCGCGGTGGCCGTTGGTGATGTACGTCTTCGAGCCGTTGATGATCCACTCGTCGCCGTCGCGCACGGCGCGCGTCTTGATGCCCGCGACGTCGGACCCGGCGTCGGGCTCGGTGATGCCGAGGCACGCGATCTTCTCGCCGCGGATGGCCGGCACGAGGTACTGCTGCTTCTGCTCCTCGCTGCCGAACAGGAACACCGGTGGGCTGGCCATGTCCGTGTGCACCGCCACGCCCATCGCGAGCCCTCCGGAGTTGCAGTTCGTCATCTCCTCGGCCAGGACGAGGTTGCAGTAGTAGTCGCCGCCCTCACCGCCGTACTCCTCAGGGTAGGAGAGCCCGAGGAAGCCGAGCTCGCCCATGCGCCGGAAGACCGAGTCGGGGAAGGTGGTCTCCTCCCACTCCTCGGCGTGCGGCGCCAGCTCCTTCGTCACGAACGAGCGGATCGACTCGCGCAGCTGCTCGTGCTCCTCGGTGAAGATGAAGTGCTTGCGACGGGCGGCATGATCGGGCTTGAGCATCGCGTCGGCGGTGGCCATGGACCGAAGCTACCGGAGGCCCTTGAAAAAGTAAACAGTGGCACTTCCTACTTTCCGCTTCCTCGCCGCGAGCGGTGGGCGCGCCGGCTGGGGGCCGCGCTCCGGTAGCTTGCGGCAATGAGCGAGCGCGAATTCGACGTTGTGGTCCTGGGAGCAGGCCCAGCCGGTGAGGTATGCGCGGGGCGGCTGGGCGAGTACGGGCTGAGCGTGGCGATCGTGGAGCGTCACCTGGTCGGAGGCGAGTGCTCGTTCTACGCGTGCATGCCCTCAAAGGCGCTGCTGCGCCCGGGTGAGCTGCTCGCCGAGGTGCGGCGCATTCCCGGCGTGCGCGAGGCGGTGACGGGCGGGCTCGACGTGGGCGCCGTGCTGGAGCGACGCGACGAGATCATCCACAACCTCGACGACAAGCACATGGAGCCGTGGCTGGCCGACCGCGGCGTGACGCTCGTGCGCGGCAGCGGCCGGTTCGACGGCGAGCGCCGCGTGGTGGTCGGCGACGAGACGCTGACCGCCGGGCGCGCAGTGGTCGTGGCCACCGGGAGCGGACCGGCGATGCCGCCCGTCGAAGGCCTCGAGGACGCGAAGCCGTGGACCAACGAGGAGGCCACGACAGCCAAGCGGCCGCCCGGCCGCCTGACCATCCTGGGCGGCGGCGTGGTCGGGGTGGAGATGGCGCAGGCGTGGCGCAGCCTCGGCTCGCAGGTCACGCTGATCGAGCGCGGGGATCGGCTGATCCCGCGCGAGGAGCCGTTCGCGAGCGACCAGGTCGAGGAGGCGCTGCGCGAGTCCGGCGTGGACGTGCGCAAGGGGGCCGGGGCCGTGGCGGTCCGCGCACACGACGGAGAGGTCGACGTGGAGCTCGACTCTGGCGAGTCGATCCCGGGCGACGAGCTGCTGGTGGCGATCGGCCGGCGCCCGAACACCGTGGAGCTCGGCGTCGAGACGATCGGCTTGGAGCCGGGCAAGACGATCGAGGTGGACGACTGGATGCGGGCGACCGGGTCGGACTGGCTGTACGCGATCGGCGACGTGAACGGCCGTGCGCTGCTCACGCACATGGGCAAGTACCAGGCGCGCATAGCCGCGGACACGATTCTCGGGGCCGGCGGTCCCTGCCTGATCCTCGATGGGGCGCGCGCGCCGCGCGTGATATTCACGGACCCGCAGGTGGCGGCCGTGGGCTACACGCTGGACGCGGCGCAGGAGGCGGGGCTGAACGCGCGGGCGGTCGAGGTGCCGACGCAGGGGAGCGCCGGCGCCAGCTTCTACGGGCGCGACGAAGCGCGCGGGACGACGCGGCTGGTCGTGGACGAGGACGCCGGCGTCCTGGTCGGCGCGACCTTCACCGGCCCTGAGATCGCGGAGTTCCTGCAGGCGGCGACGATCGCCGTGGTCGGCGAGGTGCCGCTGGAGCGCCTGGCTCACGCCGTGCCGGCCTTCCCCACCCGCAGCGAGGTGTGGCTCTACCTGATGGAGCAGCTCGGGCTGTCCGGGCCGTGCCAGCGGGAGGGCTAGCCCGGTTGAGACAGCCGCTGGACACGAGCGCCCCGCGTGCCCGCGCCGTGCTCGACCGCATGCGCTCGATCGCGCCCGGCCGCGTCAGCACCTACGCCGACCTGAGTCCGGAGGCCCCGCGCTACGCGGGCGCCGTGATGGCGGCGTGCGACGACCCCGACGTGCCGTGGCAGCGCATCGTGCGCGCCGACGGCTCGCTGGCGAAGGGGGAGCGCCAGCGCCGCCTGCTGGAGGCGGAGGGCGTCCCGTTCGAGGGCGAGCGCGTGGACATGCGCGCCGCCTGGATGCCACCTGGATGACAGC
>JACCSF010000046.1 GCA_013813135.1 Thermoleophilaceae bacterium
GCCCTCCGGCCCGCCGGCTGCGGCTGCGCGAGCGCCTCCTCGTAGACCTCGACCACCTCGGCGGCGACCTGCGGCCAGGCGAAGCGCTCCGCGCGCTCGCGGGCGGAGCGCGCCATGCACTGGCGCCGCTCCGGGTCGAGGGCCAGGTCGCGCAGCGCCTCGCCGAGCTCGACGGCGTCGCCGGGCGGTACCAGCAGACCGTCCTGGCGCGACCGCACGACGTTGCGGTAGCCCGCGATGCGCGAGGCCACCACCGGTGTGGACGACGCAAAGGCCTCGGTCAGCACCATGCCGAAGCTCTCGCCGCCGAGCGACGGCGCGCAGAGCAGGTCGGCGCTCCCGAGCAGGCGCCACTTCTCCTCCTCGGAGACGCGCCCCGCCACCTCGACGCCGTCGGTGTCCAGCAGCAGCGGGGCGACCTCCTCCTCCGTGGCGCCGGCCACGGTGAGGCGCGCGTCCACGCCGGCGCCGCGCAGCGCCTCGAACGCGCGCAGCAGCACGGGCAGGCCCTTGCGCCCCTCGGCGCGCCCGACGAACAGGATCTCGACCCGCTGGTGGGGCCTGTCGCCGCTGGGCCGGGCGGCGCTGAGGTCCACGCCGTTGGGCACGACCCGGTAGCGCCCGCCGTAGAAGCGGCGCGCCGTCCACTCGGCAGCCTCGGACACCGCGATGCGGGCGTTCAGCTTTGAGTAGAGCCGCCGCGCGCCGATCACGTTGGCGGCGATCGAGTTCGCCATCCAGCTGGTCGAGTAGGTGTGGAACGTGGCAACCGTCGGCGCGCGTGCCGCATCCGCCGCGAACCAGCTCACCACCGGCACGTTCGGCTCGTGCACGTGCACGACGTCGTAGCCGCCGTCACGCAGCTCCCGGCCGAGCGTGGCGATCGCCTCCGGCGACGACGACAGGTTCGTCACCGCGCCGTTCATCGGCAGCCCGAACGTGCGCCCGAGCGGGATCAGGTAGTCGGGCACGGGCCGCCGTTCCGGAGCGGCGCCGCGGTGAAGCACACGTGCCAGGCGGTCGTCGGGGTCGTAAGGGGCGAGCAGGCGGACCTCGTGGTCCTGCGCCAACAGCTCCTGGGCGAGAGCTTCGACATGCCGCCCGACTCCACCTGGATACGTGTACGAGTAGGGCGATACGAGCGCTACACGCACAGCGGCATGGTAGCCACCACACCTGCTCGACACAGTGCGGTTCGCCACACTGTGTGCAAGTGACCGAGCAGCGCAACTTCGTGAAGTACACGTTTTTGAAGGTCGATCCTGCCTGGCGCCGGCGCTCGGCGGAGGAGCGCGGCGCCGACAAGCGGGAGTTCATCGCGGCCTGCCGCGAGTTCGGCGGCGACCACTACCTGCGTGCCTACTCGCTCGTCGGCACGCGCGGCGACTGCGACCTGATGGTGCGCGCGATCGCGCGCACGCTGGAGCCGATCCACGAGCTGCATGTGCTGCTCAACCAGAGCGGGCTGATGCGCTTCGCGGAGGTCGCGCACTCCTACCTTGCGATGACGAAGGAGTCGGCCTACTCGGACGAGCCGGACAAGCCGCTGGAGCCGCGCCCGGGGGCCGACTCGAAGTACTTCATCGTCTACCCGATGTGGAAGCGGCGCGACTGGTACCGCCTGCCCGCCGAGGAGCGCATGCGCGTGATGCGCGAGCACATCGAGGTGGCGCGGCGCTTCCCCGGCATCGAGACCAACACGGCCTACTCGTTCGGGCTTGACGACCAGGAGTTCGTGGTGGCCTTCGACGCCGACGACCCGGCGGAGTTCCTCGACCTGGTGCAGGAGCTGCGGGCAACCGAGTCGAGCACCTACACCGAGTCTGAGACGCCGATCTTCACCTGCATCTCGGTTTCCCTGGAGCGGGCGCTGGACGCTTTGGACGGCGAGCGCGTGGGCGCGCCGGCTTGACACCCAGGGCTCGCGCGCGAGCCGCCTCGAGCAGCTCCTCGGTGCGCGTGAGCTTCACCCGCGGGCGGCCGTGCGGCTCGCCGGCCGCCTTCTCGACGCTGTCGATCGCCTCCCAGCCGGTGTAGGTCACGTGGTCGGGCGCGCGCTCGGCGAGCAGCTCCTCGAGCGTTTCGCGGCTCGGGTCGGCAGGGTCGTTGAGGCGCCCGGCGTCGAGGTCCGCGAGCACGACGTCGACGGTCTCCTGAGCGTCGCGCTTGTTGGTGCCGATGATCCCGGTCGGGCCGCGCTTGATCCAGCCGACGACGTAGTCGCCGCGCAGCGGCCCGCCCTGCTCGTCGAGGATGCGGCCGCCCTCGTTCGGGATCGTGCCGCGCCTCTCTTCGAACGGCAGGCCCTCCAGCGGGGTGCCTCGGTAGCCGATCGAGCGGAACACGATGCCGCAGCCGAGCTCCTCGATCGTGTCGGTGGAGCAGGCGCGCAGGCCGCCGTCCTGCTCGCGCAGCTCGTTGCGGCAGATGCGGATGCCCTCCACGTGGTCCTCGCCGAGCAGCTCCAGCGGCGACACCATGAACCGCAGCACGATCCGGCGCCGCCTGCCCGCTGGGGCTCGGCCCGCGTAGCCGGTGAGGATGTCCACGTTCTTGCGCGCCGCGGCGCTAGCGGCCTCGCTCTCCAGCCAGCGGCGGCTGAGCGGGTCCACTTCGATGTCGCGGGGGTCGACGACCACGTCGGCGTCGGTCATCTCGCCCAGCTCGAGGAGCTCCGGGTTGGTGAAGGCCACCTGGGCGGGGCCGCGCCGCCCGAGCACGACGATCTCCTTGATCCCGCTCTCGGCGAGCACGTCGAGGGCGTGGTCTGCGACGTCGGTCTGGGCCAGCTCCTCGCGGGTCAGCGCGAGCATGCGCGCCACGTCGGCGGCCACGTTGCCGTTCCCGATCACGATCGCGCGCTCGGAGGAGAGGTCGAACTCGAGCTCGCGGTAGTCGGGATGGCCGTTGTACCAGGCGACGAACTCGGTGGCCGCCCAGCTCCCCGGCAGGTCCTCGCCGGGGATGCCCATGCGCCGATCGGTCTGAGCGCCGACCGCGTAGATGACCGCGTGGTAGCGCGCGTGCAGGTCTTCGTGCGTGACGTCGCGCCCGTACTCGACGTTGCCGTAGAAGCGGAACTCCGGGTGCGCCGCGGTCTTCTCGTAGACGCGGCTGACGGCCTTGATGTTGGGGTGGTCGGGCGCCACTCCGCCGCGCACGAGGCCCCACGGCGTCGGGAGCCGGTCGTAGACGTCGACCTGGATGTTCAGGTCGGGATGCGACTTGCTCTTCAGCAGGTGCCCGGCGGCGTAGAAGCCCGAAGGGCCCGATCCCACAATGGCCACGCGCAGCGGCTGGTCCGGTGTTCCGCTCGATCCCATCGAACCGCTCAGTCTAGAAGCGGCCATTGCGCGGGCAACCGCGCCCGCGGGGTCCTCAGGAGTCCCGGCAGCTGTCGTCCATGACGAGGTCGATGGCGGAGACGGTCTCCACAGACCTGACCCTCACCTCGTCCTCGGCAGCCTCGTCCTCGACCTCGGCCGGCTCCTCCTCGTCCGGCGCGGTTCCCGCCGCGGAGCTCACGTCCGACGCGAGCTCCTTCAGCGAGGGCGAGGTCAGGTCGACCATGTCCTCCTCGGCGGCGACCTCCGCCTCGGCCGCGGCGATCGGCTGGAACGCCGGCCCGGACTCCGCGATCGGCACGCGTGAGACCGCCGGGGCCGGCACGGTCCTGGGC
>JACCSF010000048.1 GCA_013813135.1 Thermoleophilaceae bacterium
AACGCACGCCACCGCCGGCGACCCAGGCGCGCACCACAGCGGCCCCGCCCTCGGCGTAGACCACGCGCACGAGCGCGCCGTCCTGCTCGCGCAGCACGCCGTCGCGCCCCGCCGTGGGCAGTCGGTAGGCGCCCACGGGAGCGACGTCGACTTCGAGAACGGCGGCTATCGGTCCTTGAGCAGGTGGATGTCGACCAGGAAGGACCGCGAGGCGGCCACGTCCGCACGCCGCGCGCGGCCGCGGCCACCGCCGAGCCGCAATGTCCGAGCCGCCCGTGGGCGCCGCAGCACCCTCACGAGCAGAAAGCAGGCGACGCCGAGCAGGAAGCCCCCCGTGGCGGCGGCCACAGCAGCCGGGAGCGACACCGGCCCGGCGCGCTCGATCGGGCGCGGCTCGGCCAGCACCGGCAGCGGCGGGACCTCGGCCTCGTGCTCGGGGTCGGGAGGCGCTTCTGGCTTCGGCACCGGGCGAGTGTACCCGGGCAATCGAACGGCAGGCTCAGAGCGCCCGCTCGTAAACCCGGTATTTCTTGTCGATTCGTCCGCCCAGGGCCTCCATGCCGCGGTTCAGCCCCTTGTTGCTCTCGAGCACCCAGCCGCCCTCGCCCGACTTGATGCGGGTGACCTCCGACACGGCGAAGTGCTCCATGTAGAAGCCGGCGGCCACGCCGGTGTGCTGGTAGGCCGGCTTGACCCCGAGGAAGCCGATCCGGCAGCGGTCGATGATGCGCTTGCGGCGCAGGTAGTGCCACCAGCCGAAGGGAAGCAGGCGGCCCTTCATGCGCGCGAGCACCTGGTTGACGTCGGGAATCGTGATCGCCACGCCCACCGTCTCGCCCGTGGCCGTCTCGGCCACCATGAACCACTCCCGGTCGAACACGAGGTGCAGCTCCTGCGCGTAGGCGTCCAGGTCCTGCTTGGTGTATGGGACGAAGCCCCAGTTGCGTGACCAGGCTTCGTTCCAGAGCTGCCCGAAGGCGTCCAGGTCGCGCCTCAGGCTGCGGCGGGTCATCTTGCGGATCCTGATCTCGTGCTTGGGCTCGAGGTCCGCGGCCAGCTTGCGGATGACGGGCAGGATCTTCTCCTTGTCGGACATGCGCAGCTCCCACATCAGGAGGTCCACCGCCTTCTCGAGCCCGGCCTGCTCCAGCATCACGTGGTAGTAGGGCGGCTGCCACGGCTGGCGGATCATCGGCTCGCGGTTGAAGCCCTCGATCAGCACGCCGGCGTCGTCGTTCATCGTGAAGTCCATCGGACCGACCATGTGGTCGCGGCCGTGCTCGCGCAGCCAGCCGGCCGCGGCGTCGAGCAGTCCGGCGAGCACATCGGGGTCCTCCTCGAACTCGAGGAAGCCGAACATTCCCCAGGCGTTGTCGTGGAAATCGTTGAAGTGACGGTCCAGCTGGGCGCTCACGCGGCCGACCACGCGGCCGTCGCGCCAGGCCAGGAACAGCTCGGCCTCGCCATGCTTGAAGAACGCGTTGAAGCGGGGGCGCAGGAACAGGTGCCGCTCAACCTTGAGCGGGGGGATCCACGGCGTCCCGGTAGCATGCAGCCGGAACGGCAGATTGACGAATTGGCGCCTGTCCGAAAGCGAACGGACCGGTCGGAGCTCAACTGACACGGCGCGCCACCCTACATGCCAACCGCCATCGATCTCTTCGAAAAGGCTCGCCGTCACGAGCGTCTGGAGCAGCTGCGCGCCGCGCGCGAGCACGACCTGATGCCGTATTTCCGGGTCGTAGAGGCCGAGCCCGGGCCGGTCGCGCTGATGGAAGGGCGCGAGCGGATCACGCTCGGATCCAACAACTACCTCGGGCTGACCGGCGATTCGCGGGTCAAGGCAGCCGCCCGCGAGGCGCTCGACCATTACGGCACCGGGCTCACCGGCTCGCGCTTCATGAACGGCACTACGCCCCTGCACCTGGAGCTCGAGCGCGAGCTGGCGGACTGGATGGGCACCGAGGATGCGCTCGTCTACACCACGGGCTATCTCGCGAACGTGGGCGCGATCGGCACGCTGCTGGGCCCGGGCGACACGGTGGTCTGCGACAGCGGCGACCACGCCTCGATCCTCGACGCCGTGGCGCTCTCGCGCGCCCGGGTGCGGCCCTTCCGGCACAACCGCCTGGACAAGCTGGAGACGATGCTGTCGCGGGCGGAATCGGACGGCGGCGGGGTGCTCGTGGTGGTGGACGGCCTGTTCTCGATGGAGGGCGACCTCTCCCCGCTGCCCGACGTCACGGCGCTGTGCCGCGAGCACGGTGCCCGCCTGATGGTGGACGAGGCGCACGGCGTCGGCGTGCTCGGCGAGCGCGGCACCGGCGCCAGCGAGCTGCTCGACTGCGAGGACGAGGTGGACCTGCGCATGGGCACCTTCTCGAAGTCGCTCGCCTCCTGCGGCGGATTCATCGCGGGGCCGCACGACGTGATCGACTTCCTGCGCGTCCAGTCGCGCGCCTTCATGTTCACGGCGGCTGCGGTGCCCGCCGCCACCGGTGCTGCGCTCGGCGCGCTGCGCATCATCCGCTCCGACGAGGGTGCCGAGCTGCGGGCCAAGGTGCTCGACAACGCCCGCTACCTGCACGACGGCCTGGCGGCGCTGGGCTACGGGGTGATGGAGCCGAACGAGCTTCCCGACGGCTCCGGCCTGATCACGCCGATCGTGCCGGTGCTGGTGGGCGACGACTGGAAGGCCGTGCTGCTCTGGAAGGCGCTCTACGACGCAGGTGTCTACGTGAACGTGGCGATCTACCCGGCCGTCCAGCGCGGCGGAGCGCTGCTGCGCACGTCCGTGATGGCCACGCACGAGCGTGAGCACCTCGACCGCGCGCTGTCGATCTTCGATCGGGTAAAGGGCGAGGTCGAGGCGATGACCGCGCCGGACGTCGGCTGACGCAGCGACCGTTGTGCACGAGTGGCAGGAACGCCTCCGCGACGGTGAGCGGCTCCTCGTGCGCCCGATCCGCCCCGACGATCGCGACGAGCTGGCCGCCGGGATACATAGGCTCAGCCCGGAGTCGCGCTACCGCCGCTTCTTCACGCCCACCAGCGAGCTGAGCTCGTCGCAGCTGACGTACCTGACGGACGTCGATCACCGTGACCACGAGGCGCTGGTCGCGATCGAGCCGGACACCGGGCACGGGCTCGGGGTGGCCCGCTTCGTGCGCTCGGTCGAGGATAAGGAGCGGGCCGAGGTGGCCGTGGCAGTCGCCGACTCGTGGCAGGGACGCGGCGTGGCCACCGCGCTGCTCAACCGCCTCACCGAGCGCGCCCGCGAGGAGGGCATCCGCCGCTTCAGCGCGGAGATCCTCGCCGACAACCGGCCCATGCTCGAGCTGATCGACGACCTCGGCGAGGTGAGCGTGAAGCACCGCGACCACGGCAGCGTCGAAGTGGAGGTGGAGCTGCCCGACGAGGGCATCGGAGCGGCGCTGCGCGAGACGCTGCGAGCGGCGGCGAGGGGTCTGCTGCGGGTGCGCACATGATGCGCTGACACGACGTCCCCCTCCGGGCGGCTACGGCCGGGCCGGACCCCCTCATCGCAGCTGTTTCAGGTGCGCAGCTCCTGCGTGCGCGCCGGGCCGGACGATGCCCCGGTGCCGCCACGCCGGCGGCCGACGCGCGTCGCGACAGCGGTCAGCCCCGGTGGGAGGCGGCCGTCCGTGGACAGCCAGGATCCGGCCAGGATCAGCAGCAGGCCGGCCACCGCTCCGGCGGTCACCCGCTCGTCCAGGATCGCCACGCCGAGCCCGAGCGCGACCACCGGGTTCACGTAGGTGATGATGCTCGCCCGGCTGGGCCCGATCTCGGCGATCAGGCGGAAGAAGATCAGGAAGGCGAGCGCCGTGCAGATCAGCCCCAGGCCGGCCACCGACGCGAGCGCCTCGTCCGTGGGCACCTCGGTCGGGAAGCCGCCGATCGCCAGCGGCAGCAGCATGATCGACGCGATGCCGAGCGCGCCGGCGACCGGCCCGAGCGGGTCACCGGAGGTGAGGTGGCGCTTGGCGATCAGCGGCCCGCAGGCGTACCCGAAGGTGGCCGCCAGCACCGCGCCGGCGCCGACCAGCTGCGACCCGCGGGTGCCGATGTCGATGCCCACCAGGGCCACCACGCCGCCGAGCCCTACCAGCATCCCGATGAAGCGCGTGCGCGTGGGCTGCTCGCCCTTGTCGAAGCGCAGCGCCAGGAAGGCGATCACCAGGGGCACGGCCGCGATCAGGATCGCCGCGAGCGAGGACGAGACGCGCTGCTCGCCAAAGGCGATCAACGGGAAGGGCAGCGTGATCTCGAACAGCGCGAACGCCGCCAGCCAGCGCAGCGGCAGGCCGCGCAGGGCGCCCGTGCGCCACGCGATCGGCAGCAGCACCAAGGCGGCGAGCGCCACGCGCGACCAGGCGACGAAGCCCGGCGACAGATCCTCCACCGCGAGCTTGATGAACAGGTACGGGACGCCCCAGACGACGGAGACGGCGGCGAACAGCGCCCAGCCGCGCGGGGTCATGCGATCGCTCTCAGCAGTGCGGCGGTCACGGCGGCGATCACGATAACCATGAGCAGCGGCGCCTTGACCGCGACGGCGATGCCGGCGGCGGCCAGGCCGGCCCCGCGCTCGTCGAGCACAAGCGACTCGTCGGATGCGAACGCGCCGGTGGCCACCAGCGCCGCGAGCAGGGCCGGGGCGAGCAGCTCGACCACCCTCGCGCTGCCCTGCGGCAGCTGCCGTCCCGCGGCGAGCACCGGCCCGGCGGCCTTCAGCAGGACCGTCGCGGCGCCGACCACCACCACAGCGAGCCAGGCCGAGCTCACGCGGGAGCCTGCCGCTCCAAGCGGAGGCCGACGAGGCACGCCGTCGTGGCGGCGATCACCGGGATGCCGGCCGGACTGATCGGCGTCAGCGCGAGCGCGATCCCGGCGCCAAACAGCGCCGCCGAAAGCGCCCTGCGGTCGCGCACCAGCGGCGCGAGCAGAGCGAGGAACAGGGCCGGGAAGGCCGCGTCCAGCCCGAGCGTGGCCGGGTCGGCGAGCGAGTCGCCCGCCACCACGCCGATCGCGGTCCCGCCGCTCCAGCCCGCGTACAGGCCGAGGCCGGCGCCGATCAGGATGCGGCGGTCGAACCCACCGTCGCGCCGCGAGAGCGCCCAGCTCTCGTCCACCAGGAGCTGGGCCTCGAGCAGGCGTCGCAGCCAGCCGCCACGGAAGGCCGTGGCCGCCGACAGGGCCATCGGGCCGTAGCGGGCGTTCAGCAGCACGGCGGCCACGATCGCCGCGGCGGCCGTGCCGCCCGCGCCCAGGACCGAGACCACCGCGAACTGAGCCGAGCCGGCGAACGTGGTCAGCGACATCACGATCGCGGCTGCCCCGTCGAAGCCCGCGGCCCGCGCGAGCAAGCCAAAGGACACGCCGAAGGCGAGCACCGCAGGCAGCAGCGGCATCATGGCCCGCAGGCCGGCGCCGTAGCCGCCCAGGTCCAGCGCGCGCCTGCGCCCGATCGCAGTGGAATCCGGCATCGAAGCCAGTACGCTACGTGCTGTATGGAGAAAAGCTGCTCCCATCGAAGAATGTGCATGAATTGAGCATTCGGCTCGAACTTGATTCAGTAGATCGGGCGCTGCTGCGCGAGCTTCAGAACGATGCGCGGCAGACCAACAAGACGCTCGCCGAGAAGGTGGGCGTGGCTCCCTCCACCTGCCTGGAACGTGTGCGGGAGCTGCGCGCGCGGGGCGTGATCACGGGCTTCGGCGCGCACATCGACCCGGCGGCGATCGGCCGGCCGATGGAGGCGATCATGTCGATCCAGCAGGGCTCGGCGCAGCGCCAGGCGACCGAGAACCTGCTCGAGCATGCAGCCTCCCTGCCCGAGACCGTGCGCGTGATGGCACTGACCGGCACCACCGACTTCATCGTCCACGTAGCGGTCAGGGACATGGAGCATCTGCGCGACCTCGTCTGGAACCTGATCGAGCGGCGCGAGGTCGCCCGCATCCAGAGCTCGCTGGTGCTGGCGCAGGTCGAGGGTCCACCCTTGGTGCCGTTGGACGACTAGCTTGCGGGCAGCAGCCGGCCGAGCCAACCGCGCCGGCGAGTCGCGCGGGTGCGCTCGCCCGCGATCTGCCTGCGCAGCACGCCGACCACGGAGGCCGTGCGCTCGAACGGGTCGGCGACGACAGTGCCATCCATCCCGATCGCGGCGACCAGCCGGCCGTTGGCCTCGGCCAGCAGGACGTCGCCGTTGGGCGCCCGCTTGCCGTCCAGCTCGGCCAGGTCGTGGATCCGCTGGCGGTCGGCGTCGGTCGAGAGCTTGATGGTGATGCGGTCATTCATAGTAACCATCTTTCCCAGTTAGACGGAATTCTAACACCGACTATCATGGATAGCTAGTTATGGCACCCGGCATCTCAACGCCCGCGAAGACGGCGCCGGCGCCGCTCGAGCTCGTGCAGCGGTTCGTGAACAGCGTCGACCTCGAGAGCGGCGAGGACGAGCTGAGCGGTCCAGGCGAGCTGCGCGACTGGCTTGCCGAACGGGACCTGATCTCACCCGATCAGCCGGTCGGCAAGGCGGACCTGCGCAGGGCGATCGACGTCCGTGAGGGCCTGCGCGCGCTGCTGATGGGCAACAACGGCCTGCCGGTCGACGAAGAGCGCGTCGCCCGCCTCGACCGGGCCGCCGCCCGCGCCGGCGTGCGGCTGGTGTTCAGGCCCGGCGCCGACCCGGAGCTACAGCCCGAGGCCGTTGGCGTGGACGGAGCGATCGGGCGGCTGCTGACGATCGTCGCCGGCGCCGTCGAGCAGGGGCGCTGGCAGCGCCTCAAAGCCTGCCCGCGCGAGGTCTGCCACTGGGCCTTCTTCGATCATTCCAAGAACCACTCGGGGCGCTGGTGCCTCATGGAGGTGTGCGGCAACATCGAGAAGGCACGCGCCTTCCGCGAGCGCAAGCGCCCGGCACACCAGTAACCGACCGGCGGGCCGACGGGGCCGGGGCGAGCCCCGGCTGCCATCCACCGGCCGACGCTCCACGGG
>JACCSF010000170.1 GCA_013813135.1 Thermoleophilaceae bacterium
CCCCTCAACCGCCCCGGCGAATCCGGCCGCGAGACGCGCCGCGCGTGCGCGCTGATGCGCCCGCGCGAGCTGGCGCGTCTGGTCGGCCGACCGGGGCTGCCATTGCAGGCCACGCCGAACGACTCCACCGACCCTACGATCTGCAACTGGCACGGATCGGGCCTCGGCGTGAAGCTGGTCGTCGACGAGCCGGAGCGGCGTCCGCATCAGCTCGACCATGTTGGGGACGACTCCGCCTACGGCGGCGCGGGCGCTTGGTGGACGCGCAGCAAGTCACAGCTGGTGGCGTACGCGGACAAGCGCATCTTGCGCATCCGGGTGACCGGGCGGGACTTGGACGACCCTGCCAGGCAGGGGGCGGCGGTGAGAACCGCTCGGCTCACCTTCGAGCGGCTCAGCGAGCCTGGCCCGTAGGCAGCACGACCACCTCGTTGAGGCACACGTGCGGCGGCCGGGTGACGGCGTAGGCCACGGCGTCGGCGATGTCGTCGGGCTGGAGGATCTCGCCGATCTCCTCGCGTGCGCGCGCCATGCCCTGGCGTACCAGGGGGTCGGTGTTGTGGGCCTGGAGCTCGGTGTCCACGAAGCCCGGGGCGACCACGGTCACGCGCACCCCGGCGTGCAGCGCCTCCTGGCGCAGCGCCTCCGAGAACGCGTGGACCCCGAACTTGGTCATGTTGTAGACCGCGGCGCCGGCGGTGGCACGGCGGCCGGCCACCGATGAGATGTTCACGATGTCCCCTCCCCCGCTCTGCGCGATCAGCGGCAGCGCCGCGTGGGTGCAGACCAGGAGTCCCCAGAGGTTGACGTCGAGCATGCGGCGCCAGCCGGCGGTGTCCGCGCCGTCGACGGCGCCCAGAAGCATCACGCCGGCGTTGTTGACGAGCCCGTGCAGCCCACCGTGCTCGGCGTGGGCGGACTCGATGAAGGAGCGTGCCTGCTCTTCGTCGGTGACGTCCACCTCGTGGATCGACGAAGGGCCTTCGAGGCGCTCCGCGAGCGACTCGAGGCGGTCGCGCCGGCGCGCCGCGAGCGCAACCGTCGCACCCGCGCGCGACAGTGCGGTCGCGGTGGCCGCACCGATCCCGGACGAGGCGCCCGTGATCGCGGCGACTCGGCCTGCCAGAGGCTGGTCCACCATGCGCCATCGATCCTAACGCGCGAGCACAGCGAACACCTCCTCCACGTCGTAGGCTGCAGAGGCGTGAGCCGCCTCCACCGCAACGTCAACATCGCCGCGGTCGTGCTGCCTTTCGCCGCCGTGCTGGCCGCCATCCCGATGCTGTGGAACCAGTTGATCGGCTGGACCGATCTGCTCCTGTTCGCGGTCATGTACTTCGTCAGCACGGCGGGCATCACCGTCGGCTTCCACCGGCTGCTGACCCACCGCGCCTTCCAGACCTACAAGCCGATCGAGTACCTGTTCGCGGCGTTCGGCTCGATGGCGGTCGAGGGACCGGTGATCGGCTGGGTCTCCGACCACCGCCGCCATCACGCCCACGCCGACGAGGAAGGCGATCCGCACAGCCCGCACGGGCACGGCGACGGCTTCGCCGGCACGCTGCGCGGGCTCTGGCACGCGCACCTGGGCTGGCTCTTCGACCATCCCACGGCCAAGGACGCCGAGCAGCACGCGCCGGACCTGCTCGACGACCGCGGCATGCGCATGATGCACCGTCTGTTCGGGCCGCTGGTCATCGCCGGGCTCGCGATCCCGTTCCTGGCGGGCTGGGGCCTGCGCGGCGAGCTGGCCGGCGGCCTCACCGCCCTCTTCTGGGCCGGGCTGGTGCGGATCTTCCTGGTCCATCACGTCACCTTCTCGATCAACTCGATCTGCCACTTCTTCGGCCGCCGGCGCTTCAGCACGGAGGACCAGTCCACGAACGTCTTCTGGCTGGCGCTGCCCTCGTTCGGCGAGTCCTGGCACCACAACCATCACGCCTTCCCTCGCTCGGCGCTGCACGGGCTGCGCTGGTGGGAGCTGGACCCGGGCGGCTGGGTGATCCGGGCGATGAAGCGGCTCGGGCTGGCCTGGAACGTCGTGCTGATCACCAAGGAGCGCCAGCAGCAGAAGCTCGCGGCGGCGGCCGCCGCCGGCGCGCAGGCCGCCTCGCCTTCCGCGCAGGGTCCGCACGGGCCCTCCGGGGCCCGGGCCTAGTTCACTCGTGAGTTCAGAGCGCTCCGCGGAGGACCGCGAGCAGCTCTTGCTCGTCCGGCGGGTCGGGCGTGTTGCGCAGCAACGGGTGCGCCGCCACCGCCTCGGCCACCGTTGTCAGCTGCTGTCCGTCAACGCCCAGGGTGCGCAGCCGTGTGTGCCCGCACCGGGCTGCCAGGCGGGCGAGGTTCGCCGGGGCGGCCTCGGGGTCGCCCGAGCTGTCCCCGAGCGCGTGGGCGAAATCGCTCAGGGCGCCGGAGGCGCGGAGGACCATCAGCCGCGCCGAGTGCGGCAGCATCACGGCGTTGGTCTCGGCGTGGGGCGTGCCGGCCGTGCGGACGATGGTCTGGCAGATGGCGTGGTGCAGCGCTATCCCGGTGGAGCCACTCGCGTAGCCGGCGAGCAGCGCGCCGAGCGCGAGTGCCCCGCGGCCAGGCGGGTCGGCGCCTACCCCTTGGTTGAGC
>JACCSF010000186.1 GCA_013813135.1 Thermoleophilaceae bacterium
AAGCGATGCCCGTCGGGCATCGCTGCCACACTGGATACGCCACTACAACGAGCGCCGCACCCACACAGCGCTCGGCAACCGACCGCCGCTAGACCGCGTTCGGAACGTCCTCGGGCGCGACAGCTAGCCGGCGCCTGACGCTAGCGCGCCGGCACCTGCTCGTTCTGGCGCACGATCCGCCAGGGGGCCTCCGTGGGGTTCACGAAGTAGGGCGGCTCGCGGAAGCGAAGCTGGTCGTTGTAGTTGTAGTCCTTGCCGTAACCGCGCACCACGGTTCCGCCGCTGTGCTGGCCGACCGTACCGCGGAACTTCTGGGCGATCGCGCCGTTGACCGTCAGCGTCCCCAGAGGGCTGCCGCAGTAGTAGTTGTCGACCAGGAACGAATGGTTGAGGGCGAGGATCGCCGCATCGATCTGGATGCTGCCGGGGCCGCCGTCGTTGTCGCAGTTGGAGTTGTTGTTGCGCCAGTTGTCGACGGGGTGGTAGACACGCACGAAGTTGTTCGCAATCAACCCGCCGAGGGTGGTCGTGTTGTCCCCGGCCTTGAGGTCGTCCGTGACGATGATGTCGTTGTCGGCGCCTATCGTCAGGTCGCTGTTATAGGTGCCCGACACGTAGACGTTGCCGCAGCCGGGGGCGGGGGCGTACGTCTGCTTGAAGGCGTACGGGACGTTGCAGGCCGTGTTCTTTACGTAGACGACACCGCTCGGCGGTAGCGGCTTCGTCGTGGTGCCGCTCGTGGTGGTGACGGTCATCGTGCTTCCGTTTAGGAGGATCGTTGTCTCGCCGTCGAATACGTAGCCCTCGTCGGCCGCGGCGGCCAGCTCGGCGTTCGACGTCGGCATCGCCAGTTGGCCCGCGGGATGCTTGATGGTGCCGTTGAAGGTCGGGCTCGACCCCCCACACCCCGATACCCACCCGGGGGTCGCCCCGTTCAGCTCGATGATGTCGTCGGCGTCCCCGCCGAAGGTGGGCGTGCCGCAGACGGAGATGCTGTCGTTCGTCTTGAACGGCCCGTCGAAGCTGTCGACGCTGATGAAGTTCTGGTCCCTGCACCCCGACGAGCGCTGCGCACGGTAGGTCGAGCAGTTGTCAGCCGCCCACTGCTGCTGGTCGGCGGGATATGCATATGGGTCGGCGGTCTCGAAATCGCTGAACCAGAGGAAGTCGATGAACGACTTACGGCGCAGCGTCGCGACGATGCTGCGCTTGTACGGCTCGTCGCTGGCGCTGTTGGGGGTGCGTACGCGGCCGGTCGACCGGATCCGGAAGGTACCCGTCTTCGGGTCCACCATCGTCGCCGGCTGGTCGGGCACGCAGACCTCCATGCCGGCGGTGGACGTCTGCACCGCCAGGAGCTCGATCGAGTACTCCGCCTGGAACCCGGGGATCTTCAGCCAGCGGCGCGGGTCGGCGCCCGTTCCGGCCCACTCGAGGTTCACGGCGTTCTGGGTGGGGGACGTGACCTGATCGCAATGCGTGTAGTAGGCGTTGTCCTGCCCGAGGCGGTTGAGGTAGTAGTTCAGCCCGGCCTCCGCGGCGGCGTAGGCCTGCTTCGAATCCTCGTCCTTCTTGGTGAAGGCGATGTCCGGCTGCACCGCGGCGAAGGTCGCCGCAACGAGCAGCCCCCCGACCAACAGCACGCCCATCAGCGTGACGGTTGTGAAGCCCTGCTGGCAGCGATGGATCAGATGCATGTCGGCCCGCCCTGGATGTCGGTGGGAACGGCCACGCGCACGTACACGTCGTCCTCGAGCACGGCCGAGTCTGCGTCATTGGTGAGGTTGCGGGCGGCGAAAGCCCTGAAGCCGACCTTGATCAGGGCGACCCGCTTCAGGTCGGCGGCCGACACCGAGTTTCCGAGCGACTCGAGCTCGCCCACCGCGCCGCCCACCTTGTAGCCGTAGTAGCGGAAGATCGGGCGCGCGGTGGCGCCGTCCATGATCTGCTGCACGTTCGTGAGCAGCGGCGCCGTGGTGGGCGCGGACGTGAAGGTGAGGGCCGGATAGGTCCCTGCGCCTGTGATTACCGACTCGGTGGCCGTGTCGGTGGCGGGGTCGAAGGTCAGAGTGCGCCGCTTGATCGGCTGGGTGCCGTCGCCCAGGTCTGCGTAGAAGCTCACGCTGTTGTCGCTCGCCGAGACGATCGGGGCGGCGCTGCCCACGCAGACCTGCGAACGCAGTTGGCGGGTGATCAGGTTCAGGGCGAGGCGGCCCCGCTGCAGCGCCTCGGTGCGGTCCGCGACCTGCCCGGAGGCCGAGATCGTGCGGTCGAGCAGCATGAACGCGGCGAGCAGGATGACCAACCCGATGAACATGGCCACGAGCAGCTCCGGCAGGGAGAAGCCGCGCTCGTCGTGCAGGCGTGGGCGGCGGATCACTCGCACGCGTTGTTCCTGTTCAGCCTGATCCGGATCGCGCCGTTGGTAGTCGTGGACGTTGTGTTGCCTGCTGGGTTGGTGTTCGAGACGAGGTCGTCGACGCGGTTGGCGGGCGTCTCGGTCGCGACGGTGGATGTGCTCTTGGCGTCGTAGCCGCCCGCGTAGAAGTCCGCGTGCCCATGCGGGCCGGTGACCGACGCCTGGGCGCAGATCCGGTACGTGCCGTATGGGAAACCCGGCTCGGGGAGCGAGCCGGTGATGCCGTTGGCCGTGGCGGCGGTCTGGGTCGGGAAGGTGTTCGCACAGCCGCTGTCGGCGGTCTCCACGAAGACAGCCGCGCCGTTGAGGGGGGTTCCGGCGGCGTCGACCACGCCGACGTTGATCGACGGCACCCGCACCTTGGTAGTGGGCATCGTGAGGATCTGCCCCGGCGTCGGGGAGAAGACCTGGAGGGAGCTCGCGCTGCTTGTCGGCGGCAGGGCCGGGTTGTTCGCCGAGCACTGGCCCGCGTACACGCCGTAGCCGTCGAGGAAGGGGAACAGGGGTGACGCTGTGACGAGGGTGTTCGGGGATCCGGCCGGAGACGCCTGGAAGGTCTTCGAGCCCACGGTCAGCTTGGCGTTCGTCACGGTCGCCCACTGGGACTTGGCGGTCACGGCGATCGCCGTTCCGACCTTCGTGTCGAAGTTCGCGCGGATGTCGGCCGCGCTGTCCATCTCAAAGCTTGTGAGCGTCGATGTGCCCTCGGTGACGCTCGTGCCCTTGGTGGCGGGCGAGTTGCCCTGCCAGTCGACCAGCGTGAGCCCCGAGACCGAAGCCGTGTAGCCGCCGACCGGCATGAACGGGAATACGGCGCAACCGAGCGAGTTGGTGGTCCCGGAGGCCGACGCGGTTCCGGTGAGGTTCACCGAGGCGCCCGAAATGGGCGCCGCGTTGCGGTCGAGCACCTTCACCACGGCCCTGCCCTCACCGGTGGCGAAGGTTCCGGGCGGCGGCGTCACGAGACTCGCCTGGTCGACGATGCCCCTCGTGGCCGGCGAGCTCACCTCGGAGACGATGCGGATGTTCGCTGCCGTCTTCGAGTTGTTCGAGCAGCTGATCGGACCGCCGGTGTCGACGGCCCAGGTGGCGGTCGACGTGACCGTGTAGTCGACGGTGCTCACCGTCACGGTCCGCGTCTCCGTGTAGCCGGCGAGGGTTGCGACCGGCATCGAGCGCATCCGCTCCTGGTCCTGCTCGGCGAGCGCGGCGGCCACGGAGCGCGCCTTGTTCTTTGCCCCGGTCCCCTGCGCTCCGTCGAGGCCGTTCAACAGCCCGACTGCGGCGATGGAGAGCACGACCGCGCCCACCATGACCTCGATCAGCACGGAGCCGCGTTCGGCCGCGAATGCGGCGGCGAGGCGCGCTCGCAGGCGCGCCCGATAACAGCGCTTGTTCGGGTCCATCGATCGCACGCGTCCATGCACCCATCGGTTTCCGGGGCCCCTCGCTTGAGGCCGACGGCACCCCGGCGGACCTTCGAATGGTCGTCCGCGTGATTGAATCGCGCCATGACCGCCACCCTCCCGACCGGGGTCCAGCAGGTCTTCGACCGGTTCATCACCACCGAGTTCACCACCGTGGACAGGCGCGGTCAGCCGATCACCTGGCCCTTGACGCCCTACTACCGGCCGGGAGACCCGTGCATCGACGTCACCACGGGGCTTGGCTATCCCAAGAAGGCCAACGACGCGCGCGCCAACCCGAAGGTGGCGATGCTGTTCTCGGATCCGACCGGCAGCGGCCTCGAGAGCGCGTCGCAGGTGCTCGTGCAGGGCACCGCGGACGTCGACGACCGCGATCTCGACGCCAACCGCGAGCGCTACAAGCGCGAGATCGTCGAGAAGCTGCCCGCCACGCAGAGCGAGATGCCGCCGAAGGTCTTCGAGCGGTTCATCGGGTGGTACCTCACGCGCATCTACATCCACGTGCGCCCCGAGCGCATCTACGTCTGGAGCGACGGCGCCCCCGCGCGCGAGCCGCAGCTGTTCGACGCGCACATGGAGGAGGTTCGCTCGGGCCACCCCGAGGAGCCGGAGGTCGCGCACCCGGAGATCGCCGGCGGCGCGACCGCCTGGGACGATCGCATGGACGAGTTGGGCGCGGGCTACCCGGAGGCTGTCGTGTCGCTGGTCGCGCCCGACGGCTTCCCGTTCTCCGTGCGCCTGCCGGTGGGGGTCGACCGCTCCGCGCAGCGGGTGCGGCTGGGCGGCGCACCCGTGGGCGTGCCCTGGCAGCCGGGCCTCGCCTGCGTGACCGCGCACGACCACGCGGAGGACTTCAAGTGGCAGCGCAACTTCCAGGTGCGTGGGGACCTCGTCGAGGAGGACGGGGCCTGGGCGATCATCCCGCGCAAGCTGGTGGGCGGCTTCGAGCTCCCGCCCGGCGGGGTGGTCTCGCGCGCGCGGCTGAACATGAAGAAGATGCGCCGCTTTCGCAAGACGGCCAAGCGGGAACTGGCCGCGCGCGGGCGCTGAGCGAACGCGCGGGCGCTGGACGAACCGGCCCCCACATGCAAATCGCCCCGGCCGAGGCCGGGGCGATAAGAGAGACGCGGACTTCACGCTTGAGGTGCGCGCTCGACAGCCGAAGCTGACGTGCGGCGCGGCGAGCCTCACAACCTCTGGCTTCGCTCTTAGCGTTCCGTCCGCGTCTCGAGAATCAGTAGACCAGCGGGCCAACTTCTCGTCAAGGGCGCCTCCCAAGACGATCCCGCAAGTTGCGAACTTTTGTGAAGATTGCGCGCCTTCGGCCGCCGCTCGTAGACTGTTCCGATGGGAGCCACCTCCGAGCAGCGCGACGGCCGGACCGTCCGGGCCGAGCGCACTCGCCAGGCTCTCGTCGACTCGCTGCTGGGATTGCTCGACGAGGGGCAGCTCACGCCGACCGCCGCGGCGATCGCCGCGCGGGCCGGGGTGTCGGAACGCTCGGTGTTCCAGCACTTTCCCGACCGTGAGACGCTCTTCGTGGCAGTCGCGCGGGAGCAGTACGACCGGGTGGTTCCGACGCTGCGCCCGATCGACTCCAGCCTGCCGCTGCCCGAGCGGATCGATCAGTTCACCCAGCAGCGCGCCCGTTTGTACGAGCTGATCAGCGGCGTGCGCCGCGCGGCCCTGCTGATCGAGCACGAGTCGTCGTCGGTCGCGGGCTGGCTCACCACCGCACGCCAGGCGAAGGCCGCCGAGGCGGAGCGCGTCTTCCGCCGCGAGCTGGATGCCATCCCGGCAGACGAGCGCGAGCCCGCGCGCGCCGCGCTGATCGCGCTCTGCTCGTGGCCCGCGTGGGACAGCTGGCGCACCCACCAGCGCCTCAGCGTGGCTCGCTCCCGGGCCGCGCTTGCCGCCGGAATCGCCGGGCTACTCGGCCAGCGCTGACTCGAGCTCGGCGATCGCCTGGTCGGCGCGCTCGAAGCGCACGGCGGTCATCCCGAGCGCCCGCGCAGCCTCGCAGTTGACCTCGAGGTCGTCCACGAACAGGCACTCCCCTGCCTGCACGTCGCCGCCGAGCCGCTCGAGCGCGAGCTCGTAGATGCCGGGCTCGGGCTTGCGCATGCCGACGAACGCGGAGTCGACCACGACCTCGAAGATCTCCTCGAGCTCGGGCAGCTTGGCTCGCCAGAGCGGCTCCCACTCGCGCACGTTGTTTGTCAGCAGCGCCGTCCGCAGGCCGCGCCGGCGCTGCTCGCCGATGAAGCCGACCATCGGCGCGTTCGGCTCGATGCGCTCGAAGTAGAGCTCGCGCAGCCGACCCAGGTCGAAGCCGTCGTGCAGCTGCTCCTCGAGGCGGCGGGCGAACTCCTGCTCGCTGATCTCCCCGCGCTCGAGCGCGAAGAGGGGGTGCTCGCCGTACGCCTCGGCGGCTCCCTGCATTCCGCGGCCGAGGTCCTCGAGGGAGATCCGGGCCTCCTCCTGGTAGGCGAGGAAGCCCGCCGAGAGCGGCGTGGTCAGCACGCCGCCGAAGTCGCTGATCAGCGCCCGGATCATGCCGCCACGGGCGGCACCACCCGCACCATCAGCTCGTACGCGCCGATGCCCTCGCGCCCGTCGATGCGCCAGCGGAACACGGCCGCGTGCACCTGGATCGTGTCGAGCTCGAACGACGAGCCGGCGATCACCTGCCCGGAGCCGCGGCGGGGGTACTCCTCGCCTGGGAGCCACAGCTCGAGACCGGCGCTGCGCTGGCGCCCGCCGCCGTCGTAGACGGTCGAGATGCGCGCCTCCTCGACCTGGTGCAGCTCGCCGTCGAGAAAAAGCCCGGCGCGGACCTCCTCGTGGCCGTGGCCGGGGGCGTCGTGTGCCCGCCGGGCGAGGGCCAGCAGGCCGTTGCCCTCGTCGACGAGCGCGGAGATGCTGCGCAGCGCCTGGAGCTCCTCCCAGCGCGGGGCGACCGCTGTGATCGAGAACGTCCCGAGGCAGTCGACCTCCGTGCCATGCACCCGGCCGCTCACACGGCAGATGCGGGCGGTCACGCCGTCCAGCTCCACCTCGGCGCTGACCGGCTCGAGCCGCAGCGACAGCCGGTCCGCCAGCTCGGCGCGCCAGCCGACGCCATCCTCGGCGACAGCGGGGCCGTCCGCGTGGACGGCCGGCTGGCGTCCCTGGAACAGCAGGGTCGCACCCGATCGCGCCGTTCCGTAGAGGTCGCGTTCGGGGTCGAAGAACGAGAGCGCGAAGGCCTCGACACTCACCGCTCGAGCCGCCTCGAGGGCGCGTCGTGCTCGGTGGCGGTGCCTTCGACGTCGTAGGGCTCGCTGGTGAGGCCGACCGCCACGCGCCGTCCGAGGCGACGCGCGACGAGCCGCCGGATGATCGCGCGCGTGGGCGGAACCAGCAGCAGCAAGCCGACGATGTCGGTGAGGAAGCCGGGGGTGATCAGGAACGCGCCGCCGAAGATGACCAGCACCCCGTCCAGCACCTCGCGGTGCGGCATCCGTCCGGCGGCCAGCGCCTCGTTGAAGCGGCGCCACACGGATCGTCCCTGGGCGCGCAGAAGCAGCGATCCGAGCACGGAGTCGGCCGCGAGCAGGGCGATCGTCCAGAGGGCGCCGATCGCGTCGCCGACCTTGAGGATCACGTACAGCTCGGCGAGGGGGACGACGATGAAGAGTGCGAGCAGCGCCAGCAGCGGCATGGCTGTCTGACCCTACTATCCTCGTTTGCATGCCGACCGTCGACGACGTCCAGGACGCCCTCACCAACGTGATCGATCCCGAGCTCGGTCTCGACTTCGTGGAGCTGGGGCTGATCTACACCGTGGAGGTCGAGGGCGGGGACGTGTTCGTGACCTTCACGCTCACCTCCCCCGGCTGCCCGATCGGGCCGCAGGTGTCCGAGCAGATCGAGGAATTCGTGAGCGAGCTCGACGGCGTCACCGCGGTCCACCCCAAGATGACCTTCACGCCTGCCTGGACGCCAGAGCTGATGAGCGAGGAAGCCAAGTTCGCTCTCGGCTACTGAGCGCTATAGCGCCGCGCTTCGCCTGCCGATAGACCTATCGAGCGATCGCGCCGGGAGGCGGCCGTTGGCAACCCCGCAGAAGCGCAGCATCGAGGTGGACGAGGAGCGCATGCTCGCCGGCAAGCTGGCCGGCGTGCTGTTCCTCACGGCGAGCGTGTCGATCGTCCTGCAGCTGTTCCTGCCGGGCGTCGAGAATCGACACTGGCTGTGGGTCGTGGGGCTTTCCGCAGTCTGCGTGGCCTGGGCGCTGTTCTGCCCGACGCTGGCGCGGCCGGAAGAGCACGGCGCGTGGTTCTGGCACGTGCCGGCGACCCTCTCGATCGCCTTGATCGCGGGCCTGATGGCCGCTACCGGGGGCGCCGAGTCGCCGGCGCGCTTCTACGTTTTCTTCCTGCTCTTCTACGCGTGCTACTTCTTCCAGCGCCGCTACGCGCGCCTGTACGTGGCCGGCTGCGTGGGTGTGGCGCTGACGCCGCTGGCCTACGACGGCACCGCGGTCTCGGAGGGGTACCTGAGGTCCACCTGCGCGAGCAGGCGCGATCGCTGTCGCTGTGCGATCCCCTCACCGACCTGCCCAACCGCCGCGCGCTGCTCGACTGGCTCGGCGCCAAATGGACGGCGGCGGACAGGTCGGGATGATCCTGGCCGACCTCGACGGCTTCAAGGATGTGAACACCGTCCATGGTTACCCGGCGGGCGACGCCGTGTTGTGCGAGACCGCCCGGACGCTGGAGACCTGCGTACGCACCGGCGACTACGTCGCGCGGCTGGGAGGCGACGAGTTTGCCGTCCTCACCCTGCGGACTGGACCTGACGCCATGGAGACCCTCTCGGCCCGCGTGCTCGATGCCGTGCGCGCGATGCCACGAGGCGATCCGGAGGACGTGCAGCTGACCGTGAGCGTCGGCTGGGCGCTCTACCCCGACGACGCGAAGACGATCGACGAGCTGGTCGCGGCCGCCGACCTCTGCGTGCGCGGCGCCAAGCTGACCGGCAAGGACCGGGCGCTGTCGGCGGTGGACTGGGCGCCGGCCGCCTAGGCCGGCTCGCGCCGCATAGCCTCTGAGGCGTGCGCCAACTGCGCGTTCTCTTCGACTGCTTCCCCGACGACCCCGCCCTCGATACCGCGGTATCGAGGGCGACGATGCGGCTGGTGGCCGCGGGCGAGCTGCCCGAGACACTGCGGCTCGCGCGCCCCGCGGCGGTCGTGGCGTTCGCCAAGCGCGACGCGCTCGCGCCGGGCTACGC
>JACCSF010000074.1 GCA_013813135.1 Thermoleophilaceae bacterium
CCGCCCACCTGCTCGGCGGCCGCGGCGACGCCGAGCGCCTGCTGCGCCTTGTGGAGATCACCGACGCGCCCGTGCGCAAAGCCCTGCTCGGCCCGGCACGGGGCGACGCCCAAGACGAGCGGCTCGAGTCGGCCAGGGCCGTGCTCCGCGACGTCGACGGCCGCGACCTGCTCGAGCAGGCGCTCTACCTGGACACGCGCATGTTCCTGCCCGACGGCATCCTGATCTGCAACGACAAGATGTCGATGGCGGCCAGCCTCGAGCTGCGCGTGCCCTTCCTCGACGTCGACCTGATGCGCTTCGTCGAGCGCATCCCCGCCCGCTCGCGGGTGCGCCCGCGGCAGGGCAAGCGGCTGCACCGAATGGCGATGGAGCGCCTGCTGCCACCCGAGGTGGCGAAGCGACCCAAGCACGGGTTCTCCACGCCCTACGACGACTGGCTGCGCGCCTCGCTGGGCGAGGAGGTGGAGCGCCGCTACGCGCCGGGCGAGCCGCTCGCCGGTATCGTCCGCCCCGAGGCCGTGGCGCGGCTGGTGGCAGAGCACCGCCGCGGACGGGCCGATCACAAGAGCGTCCTCTACTGCCTGCTCGAGCTGTCCGAGTGGCACCACGCCTTCGTGGAGAACCGCCAGCCGGTCGCGGTGTGAAGCTGCACCGGGCGTGAAGCGACCTCGCCTCCTCTACGTCCACTCGCGCAAGGCGAGCTTCGTGGCGATCGACCGCGACATCCTCGCCGGGCGCTTCGAGATCGAGGACCTCTACCAGCCCGGCCGCCGGCCCAACCCGCTGAGGGTGGTCGCCGGCGTGCTGAGAGCCGAGGTCGTCTTCGGCTGGTTCGCCTCCTGGCATACGTTCTTCCCGATCACGCTCGCCTGGCTGCTGCGCAAGCCGTCGGTGCTGATCGTCGGCGGCTTCGACACGGCCGACATGCCCGACATCGGCTACGGGTACCAGCAGGGCGGCCTGCGTCGCTGGGCGAGCCGCTGGATCATGCGGCGCGCCGGCAGCCTGGTCACCAACTCGCAGTACAGCGCGGCGGAAATCGAAAGCAACACGCCGATCCCGCCGAGCCGGGTGACCGTCGTCCATCACGGCGTGCCCGACCCGTTCGGCGAGGCCGCGCCCGAGAAGGAGCGGCTGGCCCTGACCGTCGGCGCGATCGACCACGGAACGCTGGTCCAGAAGGGGCAGCTGCCGTTCGTGCAGGCGGCGCGCGAGCTTCCCGACGTGCGCTTCGTGTTCGCCGGCAAATGGCTCGATGACGCCGTCGAGGAGCTGCGCGCCGTCGCGCCCGCAAATGTCGAGTTCACCGGCTGGCTGTCCGACGACGACCTGCTCGCGCTGTACCGGCGCGCCGCGGTCTACGTGCAGGCCTCGCGCCACGAGGGCTTCGGCCTGGCCGTGGCCGAAGCGATGCTGGCCGGGTGCGTGCCGGTGGTGATGAACGTGACCGCCATGCCGGAGGTTGTCGGCTCGGCCGGGGTCCTGATCGAATCGCAGCGCCCGGAGGACGTCGCCGACGGGGTGCGCCGGGCGCTGGCGCTGGGCCCGGACGCGAGTCGTTCTGCGCGCGAGCGTATTCTCAGGACCTTCCCGATGGAGAGTCGGAGGGACGGGCTCTTGCGAGTGGTGGACGAGGCGCTGGCCAAGCGTGGGTGAGCGGGGACAGGCGCGGCGGCGGCTGCGCGAGCGGCGGCGCGCTCGCGAAGCACTCCTGCTGGATCTCGGCGCGCTGGTCTACAAGCTGCACCGCCAGGGCAAGCGCGCGCCCGAGCTGCTCCAACAGAAGGCGGCCGAGCTGACGGTCGTCGACGACGAGGTGCGCGAGCTCGAGTACGCGCTCGACGGCGGGGAGGCGCACGAGCCGGAGCTGGGCGAGCCCGCCACCGAAGAGGTGGCCGCGGCCGAGCTCGAGGCGGCGCTCCTCGCTGAGGGTCCTGAGGACGACGAGCCGGCGGATGCGGGGCGATGAGCTCGCCGACGAGGAGCGGCTGGACGGCGACGAGCCCGACGACGAGCTCACCGGCGACGAACCCGTCCTCGCCGAGCACGAGGAGCCGCGAGCGTGACCCCCTGCCCGCGCTGCGGCGAGCCCGCCGAGCCGGGCCAGCTGGTCTGCCTCGAGTGCGGCAACCGCATCGCCCTCAAGGAGGAGGGCAGCGACCGCCGCTCGTTCGAGAACCTGCCCGCCGTGGCGCTGCTGCTGTGCGTCGTCGTGATCGGCGCCGGCGCCTTCGGCTTCGCCCTCAGCGAGCTGACGAGCGACTCGAACAACGACTCCGCCGCCGCCGACCGCCCCGAACAGCCGGCACCGGCGACCGAGGCGCCCCAGACCGACACGGACACCGGCGCCTCCCAGCAGGCGAGCCAGAGCCTCCTGCTGGAGTGGCCCAAGGACCTGACCGCCTATACCGTCGTGCTTGTGACCACGGGCGACCGCCCGGCGGCCAGGCGAGTCGCGCGCAAGGCCGCCAAGACGGGCCTCGAGGCCGGCCTGCTGCGCTCGGACGACTTCGACCTTGGCACGAACCTCTGGATCGTCTTCGCCGGGCGCTTCGACACCCGGGCGAGTGCCGAAAGCCAGGCCGGCAACCTCGGCGGGCGCTATCCCGGCGCCTACGCCACGCTCGTCAAGCCCGCCGGCTAGCCGTCCAGGTCCCAGTGGCGGCCGATTACGGCGGACGCCTGCTCGACCAGCGGACCGCGCGGGTGCGAGCCGGGTTCGCCGCCGGCGGCGAGCGCCTCCATCGACGCGGCAACCGAGCCGGCCAGGGCCTCGAGGTCGTAGCCACCCTCGAGCACGTAGCCCACCGGCTTGCCGAGCGTGAGGACCTGGCGCGTCAGCTCCGCGTAGGAGGAGGTCTCCAGCGAGCAGCCTCCGACGGGGTCGTCGCGGTGAGCGTCGAAGCCGGCCGACACGAGCACGAGGTCCGGGTCGAACCGGCGGGCCGCCGGCAGGACGACGTGTTCGACGAGCCCGCAGAACTCCGGCTCGCCCGAGCGCGCGGGCACCGGCAGGTTGATTGAGTAGCCCTCCCCCGCGCCGGCGCCGACGTCGGAGAGAGCCCCGGTGCCCGGATAGAACGGAAACTGGTGCAGGCTCGCGAACAGCACCTCCGGCGACTCGTGGAAGGTCGAGTTCGTGCCGTTGCCATGGTGCACGTCCCAGTCGAGCACGAGCACGCGCTCGGCGCCGAGCGAGTCGAGCGCCTGGCGGGCCGCGATCGACACGTTGGCGAACAGGCAGAAGCCCATCGCGCGCGCCGCCTCGGCGTGGTGGCCCGGCGGACGCAGGGCCGAGAAGCCCACCTGCTCGCCTCCGAGCAGCGCCTCCGCCAGCGCGCAGGCGCCGCCGGCCGCATGCAGGGCCGCCTCCCACGAACCGGTGGAGGTGGGCGTGTCCATGTCGAAGGCGCCCTCGCGCGCGCTGGTCTCGCGCACGGCCTCCACGTACTCGCGCGGATGCACCGCGAGCAGCTGGTCGAGCGTCGCCGGAGGCGCCTCGCGACGCTCGTAGCCGAGCCAGTCGCGCCGCTGGAGCTCCGCGTCGACGGCCCGAATCCGATCGGCTCGCTCCGGGTGGCCGATACCGGTTTCGTGCTCGAGCGACGAGGGATGGTCGAGGTAGACGGGCACCCGCGCCGGTACGGTACCGGCGGTGAGCGCCTCGCACCCGCTGCGAGTTGACGTGGCCGTCGTGGGGGCCGGCGCGGCCGGGTTGTACGCGGCCCTGATCGCGGCGGCCGAGGGCGCGCGCGTGGCGCTCGTGAGCCGCTCGCCGCTCGCCCAGACGGCCT
>JACCSF010000127.1 GCA_013813135.1 Thermoleophilaceae bacterium
CGAAGTGGTGGAGATTGCCCGGGCTCGGTACCGTCACACGCTCGCGGGTTCCGGCTTCGGCGTCGGGGCGTTGTCGAGGAAGATCAGGGTCTCTTCGCCGTTCTCCACGCCTGCGTCGACCCACAGCGTCTTGGCCGTATCGAACTTCCCGCGGAGCAGGTGCTCGGCGAGCGGGTCCTCGATGTGGCGCTCGATCGCGCGGCGCAGCGGGCGTGCGCCGTAGTCCTCGTGGAAGCCCTTCTTGATGAGGAAGTCGAGGGCGCCGGTGGTGAGCTCGATCGTGATTTCGTGCTCCTTCAGGCGGCCGCGCACCTCGTCGAGCTGCAAGTGGACGATGCGCTGCAGGTCCGTGTGCGAGAGCGTGTTGAACACGATGCACTCGTCGACCCGGTTCAGGAACTCGGGGCGGAAGTGGCGCTCGACCTCGATCATCACGTCGGCCTTCATGCGCTTGCGCTTGTCGCCCTCGTCGCTGGAGCCCTGGTCGAAGCGCCCGAAGCCGAGCTTGGCGCTCGCCTTCATCGCGTGCGAGCCCAGGTTGCTCGTCATGATGAGGATGACGTTCTTGAAGTCAATGTGGCGGCCGAACGAGTCGGTCAGGCGACCCTCCTCCATGATCTGGAGGAGCATGTTGAACACGTCCGGGTGCGCCTTCTCGATCTCGTCGAGCAAAACGACCGAGTACGGGCGACGGCGCACCTTCTCGGTGAGCTGCCCGCCCTCCTCGTAGCCGACGTAGCCCGGGGGCGCGCCGACGAGGCGGGAGGCGTTGTGCTTCTCCATGTACTCGCTCATGTCCATGGTGATGACCGCGTCTTGGTCACCGAACATGAACTTCGCGAGCTGCTTGCAGAGGTACGTCTTGCCGACACCCGACGGGCCGAGGAACAAGAACGTGCCCATCGGCCGGCGCGGGTCCTTGAGGCCCGAGCGCGAGCGGCGCACCGAACGAGCGATCGCCTTGATCGCGTCGTCCTGGTGGATGACCATGCGGCCGAGCTCTTCCTCCATCTGGAGGAGGCGCTCCGCCTCGGCCTTCTCGAGGCGCGTCAGCGGGATGCCCGTCATCTTCGAGACGGTCTCCTGGATCACGTCGGCGGTGACCTCACCGACCTTCTCCTTCTCGTGCTGTTCCTTGCGCCAGCGCTCCTGGACCTCTTCGCGCTTCTTCTTGAGCTGATAGGCGCGGTCGCGCACCTCGGCGGCGCGCTCGAAGTCCTGGTTCGTGACGGCCTCGTCCTTCTCCTTGTCGAGCTTCTCGATCTCGTCGGTGATCGCGCGCAGGTCCGGCGGCGGCACCATCGACTTGATGCGGACACGCGCGCCCGCCTCGTCCATGACGTCGATCGCCTTGTCCGGCAAAAAGCGGTTGTTGATGTAGCGCGTCGAGAGCTCGACCGCGGTCGCGAGCGCATCGTCCGTGTAGGCGACGCGGTGGTGCGCCTCATAGCGGTCGCGTAGACCCTTGAGGATGGCGAGCGCCTGCTCGGGCGTCGGCGGCTCGACGTTGACGGACTGGAAGCGGCGCTCGAGTGCGCCGTCCTTCTCGATGTGCTTGCGGTACTCGTCGAGCGTGGTCGCCCCCACGGCGCGCAGCTCGCCGCGCGCGAGCATCGGCTTGAGCAGGTTGGCCGCGTCGACCGCGCCCTCGGCGGCCCCGGCGCCGACGATCGTGTGCAGCTCGTCGAGGAACAGGATGATCCGGCCCTTGCCGTCCGCGACCTCCCTGAGCACGGCCTTGAGCCGGTCCTCGAACTCGCCGCGGTACTTGGCGCCGGCGATCAGCGCGCCGATGTCGAGCGCGATCACGCGCCGGTCGCGCAGCGAGTCGGGGATGTCGCCGGAGACGATGCGCTGCGCGAGCCCTTCGACGATGGCCGTCTTGCCGACGCCCGGCTCGCCGATCAGCACCGGGTTGTTCTTCGTGCGCCGCGAGAGCACCTGGATCACGCGCCGGACCTCGTCGTCGCGCCCGATCACCGGATCGAGCTTGCCGTGCTCGGCCGCCTCGGTGAGGTCGCGCCCGTAGGTCTCGAGCGCCTGGTACTTGTCCTCGGGGCTCTGGTCGGTCACGCGGTGGGGGCCGCGGACCTCCTGGACCGCCTCGGCGAGCTGGTCGCGCGAGGCGCCGGTGTCGATCTTCGGGTCGGCGGCAAGCGCGAGCAGGAGGTGCTCGGTCGAGACGTACTCGTCGCCCATCCCGCGCGCCTGGTCGTCTGCACTCTTGAGCAGGTCGATCAGCGCGGTCCCGAGGGCCGGCGTCGACGCGGTCTCGCCGGTGACCGTCGGAAGCTGGTCGGCGGCCTCGTTGGCAAGCCTGCGCACGCGCTCCGGGTCCGCCCCGGCGCGTTGCAGCACGGGAACGACGATGCCGCCCTCCTGTTCGAGCAGTGCCAGCACCAGGTGCACCGGGGCCACCTCGGGGTTACGGCGTGCGCCGGCGAGCCGCTGCGCGGCTGCCAGCGCCTCTTGGGACTTGACTGTGAATCGATCGGCTTGCATAGAAAATCTAAGTCCGAGTATAGAAGGTTTACCGCCGCGGCGGGTGCCCCAGCGGCGCGGCCTCGACGTCGCTCAGGCGCTCGACGATGCCGACACCCGAGGACAGCGTGCGCAGCGCGGACCCGCGCTCCTGCTGCGGAAACGCGGCGGCGAGCACCTCCGCGCGGCTCGCGGCCGTGGGGCGGTCTCGGGGACGCCGACGCTGGTGGACACGCGCCGATCATAGCCGCGCTCATGAGACACGCTGGGAGCGCGGCGGGCACTGGCACGCTCGGCCCGCTGAAGGGCCGCGCCCAGACGGCGGGCCGCTCCCTACCGTTGCGGCGAGAGATGTCCAAGCGCCTGCTCATCCTCTTTGCCGCTCTCGGTGCCGCCCTGGGTGGGGCGGGCCCCGCGCGCGCCGGCGGATCGGCTGAGGTCGAGGCCCGGACTCCGATCTCCTCCGCGGCCCAGCTGTTCACCTGCTGCACTCCGGAGGCGCTGCAGGAGCGCATGTTCGCCGAGGCCCAGGCCAGCGGCGCCGAGTACGTGCGTGTGGACGTGGAGCTGCACGGCATCTTCGACGCCGCCGGCAGCCGCGCGCGGCCCGACTGGAGCCACCTCGATCGGATGGTCGAGCTCGCCCGCCTCCACGACGTGAAGCTGCTCGGCATCATCCGCGGCACGCCGGGCTGGCTGTCCGGCTGCCCGGGTTCCTCCAAGGGGACGATCTGCGCCCCCCGCGACCCTGCCGAATGGGGACGGCTCGCCGGCGAGGTCGCCGCCCACGCGCGCGCTTCGATCGACCACTGGGAGATCCTCAACGAGCCCGACGCACGCTGGGCCTTCACCGGCAGCGCCGAGGACTACGCACGCATGCTGAGCGCCTCCTACGACGCGATCAAGGCCAGGGTGCCCGAAGCACAGGTGGTCTTCGGCGGCGTCGAGCGCCCTCGCGAGCACGAGTGGATCGAACGCGTGCTGGCCACCCCGGGCGCCGATGCGGCACACAAGTTCGACATCGCCGCCGTGCACCTGCGCCTGCGCCTGCGCAACGAGCTGCACGAGCTGCCGGAGTGGCTGACGTCCTGGCGCGCGCTACTGGCCCGCCACGGCTTCCATGGACCGATCTGGGTGACCGAGCACGGCTACCCGGCCGACCCGGCCTTCCAGTGGGACCCCGCCTACCGCGGCGCCGACGCCCCCGGCGGCGACGCGGCACAGGCGGCGCTGCTGCGCGACTCGATCCGGCTGCTCGCCCGCGCCGGCGCCGGCCAGATCTTCGTCACGCTCCGCGACAACCTCTTCGGCGAGTTTCTCAGCGAGGGCCTCGTCCACATCGACGAGGCACAGCCCGGCTATCCGGCAGGGCGCAGGCAATCGTTCGCCGCCGTGCGCGACCTCGCCCTCAAGTGGGATCGGGCCGTCTATGCGCGATCGGGAGGCCGTGGCCAAGAGCGACTCGCGCTCGGATTCGAGCAGCTGGCGCTGGCGACGCACGCGGCTGGGCGGCCGGTCGCCGCCGCGCTCCAGCAGGGAGCGGCCGACGGCCACGCGGTGCTCGCCCTGGAGCTGGTGCGGGCCGCGGCGAAAGACGCCGGGCCCTAGCGGGCCGGGCGCCTGACCGGGACGCGCACGCCCGGGCCGACCAGCGACTGCGAGGGCGGCTGGTAGAGCACCAGCTCGTGCTTCATCGAGCGGCGCACCCGGTCGATCTCCGAGCGCAGCTCCCGCTGCACCCTCTCCGCCTGGCGCTCGAGCGCGCGCATCCGCCGCCGCATCCGCTCCATCTCCTCCTCGAGCTCGAACACCCTCTCCACTCCGGCCAGGTTCATTCCCAGCTCGGTGGTGAGCGCCTGGATGCGGCGGAGGCGCTCGACGTCCTCCTGCGAGTAGAGGCGGGTGTTCTTGGGCGAGCGCTTTGGCGTGATCAACCCGCGCGCCTCGTAGATGCGCAGCGTCTGCGGGTGCATGCCCGCCAGGTCGGCGGCCACCGAGATCATGTACACCCCGCGGGCGCCGTCCGGCCTTTCCGCGCTGGCCCCCACGGCGTCAGCGCCTCTGCGAGAGCAGCCGCTCGCGCGGGTTGCCGTCCATCACCGCGGCGAGGTCGTCGACGGCCTCGCTCTGCTCGCGCGACAGCGAGCTGGGCACGTCGATCTGGAGCTTGTAGCGGAGGTCGCCGCGGCCGCGGCCGCCCAGCTTGGGCGGGCCCTCGCCGCGCAGGCGCTGGACCGTGCCGTGCTGCGTGCCCGGGGCGACGCGGATGCGCTTGGTGGCGGCGAGTGTCGGCACCTCGATCGTGGCCCCGCGAATGGCCTCGGGAATCGTGATCGGGACCTCCACCTCGAGGTTGTCTCCCTTGCGCGTGAAGATCGGCGACTCGCCCACGCGGGTGACCACATAGAGGTCCCCCGCCGGCCCGCCGCGCGGTCCCACCTCGCCCTTCCCGGACAGTCGCACGCGACTGCCGTCGCGCACGCCGGCGGGGATGTTCACCCGGTAGCGCTTGACCTGGCGCGTGCGCCCGCTGCCCTCGCAGGTGGGGCACGGGTCCTTGATCTCCGTGCCGGTGCCGCCGCACTGGCGGCAGGGCTGGGAGATCGAAAACAACCCCTGCGACTCGGCCTCGACCCCTCGGCCCTGGCAGCGCGAGCAGATCGTCGGCGCCGTACCCGGCTTGGCGCCGGTCCCGCGGCAGGTCGGGCAGGGAGCGGACAGCGGCACCGAGACCGGTACCTGGGCGCCCTCCATGGCCTGCTCGAAGGAGACGTGCACGTCCGTCTCGAGATCGCGGCCGCGCTCCGGGCGCGCGCCCTGGGGCCCGCCGCGACCGGCTCCACCGAAAAGATCCGAGATGATGTCGCCGAAGCCGCCGAAGTTGCCGCGGAACGCACCCGGGTCGAACCCGCCGGCGCCGCCGAAGACGCCGCCGCCCGAGTCGTAGGCCTTGCGCTTCTCGGCGTCGGACAGGATCGAGTACGCCTCCTGTACCTCCTTGAACCGCTCCTCGGCGCTCGCGTCGCCGGGGTTGCGATCCGGGTGGTACTGGCGCGCGAGCTTGCGGTACGCCTTCTTGATGTCGTCGTCCGAGGCGTTCTTGGCGACACCGAGCGTCTGGTATGGATCCTTGACCGCGGGCATCTAGGCGGACACCACCACCCTGGCCGGACGCAGGATGCTCCCGTTTGCGCGGTAGCCCTTCTCGACGACGTCGAGGACGACGCCTGACTCAGCCCCGTCCTGGTCCCGCATCGAAAGAGCCTCGTGCTCGGCCGGATCGAAGCGGTCGCCGCGCGGGTCGAACTGCTCGATGCCGTTGCGCTCGAGCACCGCCAGCAACTTGGAGTGCACCAGCTGCACGCCCTCGCCGAGGTGCGGCTCCCCCTCGCCGGCGGAGGCAAGCGCGCGCTCGAGGTTGTCCACGATCGGCAACAGCTCACGGACCAGGCCGCTCTTGGCGCGCTCCCCCGCGGCGGCGGCCTCCTTGGCCGCGCGCTTGCGGTAGTTCTCGAAGTCCGCCTGAGCCCGCCGAGCCAGGTCGAGGTACTCGTCGCGCTCGCGCTCGACGCGTGTCAGCGGATCGAGGGGCTCGACCAGCTCCTTATCCGCGAGCCGCTCCTGCTCGTTCGCCGGGTCCTCTTCGCCGGAGGGCTCGCCGGCCTCGTCACGCGAGGTGGCGAGCTCCTCCTGCCCGGCCGAAGCACCCGGCTCCGCCGGGTGAGCACGGGTGGTCTCATCACGCTCCGCCATGCCTAGCCCTTCTCGTCGCCCTCGACCACCTCGGCATCCACGACCTCCTCCTCGTCGGCGGAGCCGTTCGTGGAGGAGGCGTCTGCGTCGGCGGTGGTGCCGTTGCCGGCCGATGCCTGCTGCTGCGCCGCGGCGTACATCTGCTCGGACACCTTGTGGAAGGCAACCTGCAGCGCCTCGGTCTTCGAGTTCAGCAGCGCGACGTCGTCGGACTCAAGGTTGTCGCGCACGTCCTTGATGGCGGCCTCGATCTCCTCCTTGGAGGACGAGTCGAGCGTGTCCTCCATCTCCTTGACCTGCCGCTCGGCCTGGTATGCGGCGTTCTCCGCCGCGTTGCGGGCCTCGACCAGCTCGCGCTGGCGGCGGTCGTCCTCGGCGTGCGCCTCGGCGTCGGCCACCATGCGCTCCACCTCGGCGTCGGCCAGGCCGGAGCCGGCCTTGATCTCGATCTTCTGCTCCTTGCCGGTGCCGAGGTCCTTGGCGCCGACGTTGAGGATGCCGTTCGCGTCGATGTCGAACGTCACCTCGACCTGCGGGATGCCGCGCGGCGCCGGCGGGATGCCGGTCAGCTGGAACTTGCCGAGCGACTTGTTGTAGGCCGCCATCTCGCGCTCGCCCTGGAGCACGTGAACCTCCACGCTCGGCTGGTTGTCCTCAGCCGTGGAGAAGATCTCCGACTTGCGCGTGGGGATCGTCGTGTTGCGCTCGATCAGCTTGGTCATCACGCCGCCCTTGGTCTCGATGCCGAGGGTCAGCGGGGTGACGTCGAGCAGCAGCACGTCCTTCACGTCGCCGGCGAGCACGCCCGCCTGGATCGCGGCGCCGACCGCCACGACCTCGTCCGGGTTGACGCCCCGGTGCGGATCCTTGCCGGTCAGCTCCTTGACCTTCTCCTGCACGGCGGGCATGCGCGTCATGCCGCCCACGAGGACGACGTGGTCGATGCCGCTGCCGCCTTCCATGCCCGCGTCCGTGAGCGCCTGCTTGGTCGGCCCGACGACGCGGTCGAGCAGGTCGGCGGTGAGCTCGTTCAGCTTCGAGCGCGTGAGGCGCTGGTTGAGGTGCTTGGGAACCGAGTCGATCGCCGTGATGAACGGCAGGTTGATCTGCGTCTCCTGTGCGGAGCTGAGCTCGGTCTTGGCCTTCTCGGCCTCCTGATAGAGGCGCTGGAGGGCCATCTTGTCCTGCGACAGGTCCACGCCCTCGGCCTTCTTGAACTCGCTGACGAGCCAGTCCACGACCGCCTTGTCGAAGTTGTCGCCGCCGAGGTGGTTGTCACCCGCGGTGGCCTTGACCTCGAAGACGCCTTCGCCGATCTCGAGCACCGACACGTCGAACGTGCCGCCGCCGAGATCGAAGACGAGGATCGTCTGGTCGGTCTCCTCCTTTTCGAGCCCGTAGGCCAGAGCGGCCGCGGTGGGCTCGTTGATGATCCGCTTGACGTCGAGGCCGGCGACCTTGCCGGCGTCCTTGGTCGCCTGGCGCTGGTCGTCGTTGAAGTAAGCGGGGACGGTGATCACCGCCGCGTCGACGCTGTCGCCGAGATAGGCCTCGGCGTCCGCCTTCAGCTTCTGGAGGATCATCGCGCTGATCTCCGGCGGGGCGTACTCCTTTCCGCCAGCCTTCACGCGCGCGTCACCATTCGGGCCGGCCACGACCTCGAACGGGACGATCTTCTCCTCCTCCTTGACCTCAGCCTCCTTGCGGCCCATGAAGCGCTTGATCGAGAACACCGTGTTCTCGGGGTTGGTGACCGCCTGGCGCTTCGCCGGCGCGCCAACGAGGCGCTCGCCGCCGTCCGTGAAAGCGACAACCGAGGGAGTGGTGCGCGCGCCCTCGGCGTTCTCGATCACGGTGGGCTCGCCGCCCTCGAGGATCGCCATGCACGAGTTGGTCGTGCCCAGATCGATGCCGATCGTCTTGCCCATCCGTAGATGCTCCTTTGCTGCTTAGGGTTCTAGTCGAAAGAAATCTAAGCGAGATTATGGCAGATATTGAGAAGGGCTCCCGGCCCTGATCCGCTTAGGTTAGGCTTCCGCCGCCGATGGGCCGCTCGTTTTCATGCGTGATCGCGCTGCTAGCGCTGCTGGCGGCCACAGGCCTCGCCGCGTGCGGGGACGACGGCGACGACGAAGCCGCCACGCAGACCACCGAGCGCCAGTCCGAGACCGCCGAGGAGCCCAGCCCGTCGGCACAGCGCGAGGCGCTGAAGGACACCAGCACCAAGCCGGTCATCCCCAAGCCGACCGGCGCGCCGCCGCGCAAGCTCGTCAAGGAGGACATCGTCAAGGGCGAGGGCCGGGCGGCCAAGCAGGGCGACACGCTGACCGTCAACTACGTGGGCGTGGCGTTCTCCACCGGCGAGGAGTTCGACGCCTCGTGGGACAGGGGGCAGCCGTTCGACGTCCCCCTCGGCGCCGGCCAGGTGATCGAGGGCTGGGACACGGGGCTCGTGGGGATGCGCAAGGGTGGCCGGCGCATGCTCACGATCCCGCCCGAGCTTGCCTACGGCACCGACGGGTACCCGCCGGCGATCGCCCCGAACGAGACCCTCATCTTCGTCGTCGACGCGGTAGCCGTCAAACCGGGTGGCTAGCCGCGCGGACTCTATCCCGCGAAGCTGAGCGCGTAAGCCACCGAGCCGGCGCACACGAGCGCCACGCCCGCGTAGTCCCAGGGCACGCGGAAGTCCGGCGGGCGGGCGAGCAGGGCGACCGCCAGCAGCACGAACGGGTCGAAGTACTTCTGGTAGACGAGCGCTACGGGCAATGCCACCGCCAGAAAGCACGCGAGGTACGCCGACGCCAGCGAGATCCAGCCGGCGCGCCGGGCCAGCAGCGCGCCGCCCACCGCGCCGGTCGGAACGGCGACCCAGAACAACAGGGACGAGCCGAGGACCGTGGGAAGGTGCTTGGAGAGCTGCCAGAGGTAGCCCGCGTCGCCTGGCGCGAGTCCAATCGGCTTGTACTCGAGCGGCGAGAGCAGGAGCAGCGCGGCACCCGCCGCCGCGCCGGCGCCGATCAGCTGCCACGGCGGCCGCCGTGGTGCACCGCCTGGCCGGCGGGCCAGCCCCGGACCGAACACGAGGCCCGCATAAAGGCCGAGGAGCGCCACGGTGAAGCCGGCCGTGCGCAGCGTGAGCGTGTCGCGCCCGAAGCCGGGGCGGTCGGTGCATAGGCCGCACGAGGCCGGGTCGGCGCTCGGCGGCACCAGCCCTTTCCACTCGATCGCCAGGGCGGCCAGCGGGGCGAGCGCGAGCGCGAGCATCACCGCTCCGGCGAACAGCCGCTCGGCGGAGCGCCGTTCGCGCAGCACCAGGAAGACGCCGCCGACGAGCACGAGCCAGAGAAAGGACTGCCGGGTGAGCACGGCCGCGCCGATCCAGAGACACGCCGTTGCGAACGCGGCCGGCGAGCCGTCCTGCGCGTAGCGGTGCATGCGCTCGAGCGCCAGCAGCGCGAACAGGATCGCCAGGTTGTCCGTGAGCAGGGTGAAGGAGGCGCCGAAGAAGTACGGCGACAGCGCGAACGCGAGCGTCAAGGCAAACGCGGGCAGCGGGCCGAGCGCGGCCGTCCGCCGCAGCAGGCGCAGCAGCGCGAGCGCTGCGCCGTAGGAGATCGCCACGTTCAGCAGCCGCAGCTTCCACAGCTCGAAGCCGACCAGCTTGCCCCAGCCGGCCATCACGAGGTGGAACAGCGGCGTCTGTGCCGACGGGTAGTCCGAGAAGTCGAGCCCCTCACGCAGCTGCATGATCGTCGGGAGCTGGTAGAGCGCCGCGTCGCTGCCGTGGAACGTGTCGATCTCCACGGTCAGGCCGCGCAGCACCGCGATGCCGATCAGAAAGGGCAGTGCGAGCAGGGCGGGAGCGAAGCGCTCCACGAAGCGCTCGGGCTCGGCCATCTCAACCCTCCGGCAGTGGTCGCGGCGGCCGGAAGCGGGGCGTCACCTCGACGGCGACGATCGCCGCCATGATCAGGCCGGCGCCGAGCCAGCCCGTCGCGGACAGCCGGTCGTCCGCCAGGAGCCAGCCGAAGAGCCCCGCGAAGGCGGGCTCGGAGGCGAGGATCAGCGCGGTGCGGGCGGGCGGCGCGTGCTGCTGGGCGAAGGTCTGAACGAAGAAGCCGAGCGCGCTCGCGACCAGCGAGGTCACGATCAGCGCCGACCACACCGTGCCGCCCTTCGGCGCCTCGAGCTGCCCGCCCGCGGCGGCGATCGCCAGCGGCACGAGGCCGCACACGCCCAGCTGTACCGCCAGCAGCGCTCCGACGTCATAGTGGCGGACCGCGCGGGCCGTGGCGAGGATGTGGGCGGACAGGGCGATCGCCGCGAGCAGCACGAGGCCGTCGCCGCGCAGGTCGAGGTCGCCGCCGACGCCGGACAGCAGGTAGAGGCCGAGCGCCGACACGCCTGCGGCGACCCACGCCATGCCCGGCACGCGGTCGCGCAGGAAGATCGCCCCCATGACCGGCGTGAGCACCACGAACAGCCCCGTGATGAAGCCGGCGTTCGACGCCGTCGTCTCCTCCAGGCCGAGCGTCTGGAAGATGTAGCCGGCGCACAGGAACGACCCCATCACGAGCCCAGCGCGCCACCCCGCCGCCGGCAGCCGTCGCAGGGCGCCCCGGAAGACGAGCGCCACGATCAGCGCGGCGGGTATGAAGCGGTAGGCGAGGAACGCCATCGTCGGCAGCAGCTCGATCGCGTCCTGCACCATCACGAAGGTCAGGCCCCAAACGCTGCAGATGCCGATCAGCGCCAGCTCCGAGAGCCGGCGCACCGAGTCGTAGCTCATGCGTGGGCGAGCCGCCGCCGGCCCTCGGGGCACATCCGCCGCAGGGGGCACTCGGGGCAATTCGGCGCACGGGCCACGCAGGTACGACGACCGTGGCGGATCAGCAGCACGTGGGCCTCGTAGGCGAACTCGCCGTCGTCGCCCACGAGGCGGGACAGCTCGTCGTGGGCCTTGACCAGCGGAGTCTTCTCAGACCAGAGGCCGAGGCGCCCGCCGACGCGGTAGACGTGGGTGTCGACCGGCACGTCCGGACGCCCGAACGAGAACAGCAGCACGCACGCGGCGGTCTTGCGTCCGACGCCCGGCAGCGCGCAGAGGTAGGCGCGCGCCTCGTCGAGCGGAGCGCGCTCGAGCCAGAGCAGGTCGTCCTCGCCGATCGCCTCGAGGATCTGCCTGATCCGGACCGACTTGGTCGGCGCCAGCCCGCCCGGACGGATCGCGTCCTCGATCTCCTCGAAGGGCGCCTCGCGCACCGCGTCCCACGACGGGAAGCGGTCACGCAGACGGAAGTAGGCGACGTCGCGGTTTCGGTCGTTGGTGTTCTGCGACAGGACGGTGAGCACCAGCTCGTCGACGGGCGCGCGGTGCGGCCGCAGCGCCGGCCGGCCGTACTCGTTGGCGAGCCTGTTGGTGATCCGGCGCAGCCTGGGACGGTCGGCCATGGCCGCGGATGGTATGAACCGCCCGGTGGAGATTGCGGAGCGCCATAGCCGGATCGCGGGCATCGACGTGCATTGGCGCCAGGCCGGCGAGGCTTCGATCCTCTACCTGCACGGGGTTCCGGCCGCCGGCTGGCAGTGGGAGCCGTTCCTGGCACGCACCGGCGGGATAGCGCCCGACCTGCCCGGCTTCGGGCGCTCCGACAAGCCGGGCGACTTCGACTACACGATCCCGGGATACGACCGCTTCCTCGAGGCCTTCTGCGACGAGCTTGGCCTGGAGCGGGTCACGCTCGTCATGCACGACTGGGGCTCGGTTGGGCTCGCCTTCGCGCAGCGCTTGCCCGACCGCGTCGAGCGCCTGGTGCTGACCTCGGTGGTGCCGTTCGTGGGCGGCTACCGCTGGCACCGCGTGGCGCGGGCGTGGCGCACGCCGCTCTTGGGCGAGCTTGCGATGGGGTTCACCACACGCTTCAGCTTCCGCCGCTCGCTGCCCGCGGAGATCGCCAACCGCGCCTACGACGAGTTCGACCACGGCACGCAACGGGCGGTGCTGCGCCTCTACCGCGCCTCCCCGCCGGAGGTGCTGGCGAGGCACGGCGAGCGCCTCGGCGAGCTGCGCTGCCCGGCGCTGGTGGAGTGGCCCACGCGCGACCCGTACATCGGCACGCAGTTCGGCGAGCGGCTCGCGAACGCGCTCGGCGGAGACGCGCACCTCGAGCTGGTCGACGCCGGTCACTATGCGTGGCTGGAGCGGCCCGAGCTGATCGACCGCGTGGCCCGCTTCGTCAAGTAGCCTTCCCTTCGCCGTGCTCCGCGCCGCTACCACGGCGCCTAAGAGCGCCCCTGTCCGCCAGCAAGCTCCGCGTCGTCGCGGACGCTTCGCGCGTGATCGTCCGCCCGCCGGTCGCTGGTACACCCGCGTCGACTGGTGGCACGTCGCGCCGGTGGCGATAGCCGTCCTGTTCGCGATCGCCTACCTGGTCTGGCAGCCGCGCACCGTCGACCTCGCCGCGCACACCTTCCGCGCCGACCTGTTCGGCAGGGAGGGCTTCACGATCTGGAACGGGCAGTGGTACGGCGGCCACCACACACCGGCCTACTCGATCATCTCGCCGCCGCTCGCCTGGCTGCTGAGCCCGCCCGTCGCGCTCGCGCTGGCCGCGGTCGCGTGCGCCGCGCTCTTCCCCCCGCTGGCCCGCGGCGCCTTCGGCGAGCAGAGCGCGCGCTGGGGATCGATCTGGTTCGGCATCGGCAGCGCCACGCTCCTGTTCACCGCGCGGCTGCCGTTCGCGATCGGGGTGGCCTTCGGCCTGGCTGCGCTGCTCGCCCTCCAGCGCCGCCGTTACGGATGGGCGATCGTCTTCGCCATCCTGTCGCCGCTCGGCAGTCCCGTGGCCGGCCTCTTCCTCGCTATGGCGGGAGCGGCGGTGGCGCTCGGAGCGAACGGCGACCGCGCCAAGCGGCTCGAGGGCCTCGCGATCGCGGCCGCCGCGTTCATTCCGCCCGCCTTCCTGTCCTGGGCCTTCCCCGAGGGCGGCTGGGCGCCGTTCCCGACCTCGGCCTACCTGCCGATCCCGCTGTTCGCGCTCGCCTGCCTGATCGTGCTGCCGCGCGAGGAGCGCGTGCTGCGCTGGGGCGTGGCGCTGTACGGGCTCGGTGCCACGCTGGCGCTGCCGCTGGAGACGCCGATGGGCGGCAACGCCGTGCGCCTGGGCGCCCTGCTCGGGGGGCCGGTGCTGCTGTGCGCGCTCTGGGGGAGGCCGATCCTGCGCAACCCGTGGACGGCCCCGTTCCTTGCCGCGGGCTTCGCCGCGCTCGCCTTCTGGATGTGGTCGCCGGCCGTCCGCGACGTGATCAAGTACATCGAGGACCCGGCCGCCAAGTCCGACTACTTCGAGCCGCTGCGGCAGTTCCTCTACACGCTGCCCGATCAGCGCCGCATCGAGATCCCCTTCACGCGCAGCCACTGGGAGGGCGCCGAGATCGCGCCGGAGGTGCCGCTCGCGCGCGGCTGGCTGCGCCAGCTCGACACCGGTCTGAACCCGATCTTCTACAAGGGCCAGATCAACCGGCTCGCCTACGCGAGCTGGCTGGCGGACAACGCCGTGCGCTACGTCGCGCTGCCCAGCGCTAAGCCCGACAAAAGCTCCTACGGCGAGCGCGCGCTGATCGAAAAGGGGCTGCCCTACCTGCGCCTGCGCTGGAAATCGGACGACTGGCGCGTGTACGAGGTGCTGCTGCCGGCGCCGATCGCGATCCCGCAGGGGGACGCCCGCATCGTGCTCGAGCAGCTCGGCTCGGACGAGTTGCTGCTCGACGTCAAGAAGCCGGGCGAGGCGATCGTCAAGGTGCGCTGGACGCCGTACTGGTTCGCCTCAAACGCCTGCGTGGAGTCCCACGGCGACTGGACGCGGGTGATCGCGGACAAGGTCGGCTTCGTGCGGCTGTCGACGCGCTTCTCGCCCGAGCGGCTGTTCTCACGCGGCCGTCGCTGCGACGACTGAGCATCCGGTGCTACCGTTCGATCGGTCCAGTCAAGGTGGCTGGATCGCAGACAAGTAGTGCCAGCGCTCGCAGTAGTTGCTTAGTTGCACCTTCCGCGTCCGCAGCACATCACACGTGGGAGGACCCATGGCAACTGGAACCGTTAAGTGGTTCAGCGACGACAAGGGCTTCGGCTTCGTCACTCCGGACGAGCCCGGCAAGGACCTGTTCGTGCATCACACCGACATCGACGGCGAGGGCTTCCGCTCACTCGCCGAAGGCGCGCGGGTGGAGTACGAGGCTCAGCCGGGCGACAAGGGCCCCAAGGCCACCAACGTCCGCACCATCTAATGGCAGGGGGGGGGGGGGGGGGGGGG
>JACCSF010000192.1 GCA_013813135.1 Thermoleophilaceae bacterium
CTCGAGCACCGTGCTCGCGGTCGGCTCGCCGGCCATCGCGTGCGCGATCGACTCCTTTGTGGCCTGGTAGTTGTAGTCGAAGATCTTCTTGTCGTCCTGGGCCTCCCAGTGGATGAAGACACCCACGATAAGGCAGAGGTCCTCGGCCTCCTCCTGCGGGATCACCCCATCACGCACCGAGTCGACGACGCCTCGCGACACCGCCGCCTGGGCGGGCCCGAACATCTGCCCTACCTGCTTCTCGCCCTTGATTGTCACCTTGTTGGCGATGATCGTGTTGGGCTTGCAGGGGAGGTTCGGAGCGACGATCGCGAGCAGGTTCGTGTGCCCCTCCTTCTGGTTCAACAGGGCGCCCGCGAACGCATTCCCGACCGGCCCGCTCTTGGGTCCGATTATCAGATCGATGTGGGCGACTTCAGCGCCCTCGCCCACCAGGGACTCTCCAACCGACAGTGTCCTGGCCATGTGCCTCCCTCTCTATTGGTTCTCCGCGATTCCCAACATCCTCCTGGAACCGCGCGCTGTTCCACGGCCGCAGCAAAGGCCGAGGTCGCACGCGACTTGCACATGGGAAGACTAGCGCGGCGGACGTCTAGGCGCAGGGCGGCTCGCCTGCTGCTGTGGGTATGCTCTGGCGCGCCTGCCAGCCGGGCCGCCGACACGGCACAGGCGACCAAGGATGTCGACCTTCGCGAGTTTGACTGCTGTGAGTGTCCCTTCCCGCGAGCCCATCTTGCCGGTCGCTGCGAGCGCACGCACGCTCGCCGTCCGGGTCCAAGCGCATGGCTGAGCGCGCGGCGACCTGTGCCGGCTGCGGATGTGGATGCGACGACATCGAGGTTACGGTGGCCGCCGGGGCGCTCGAGCGCGTGACCGGCACCTGCATGATCGGTGACGCGTGGTTCGCCGAGCGCACGGTCGACGCGCCGCCGGTGGCCCGCGTCGACGGCCGCGAGGTGGACTTCGCCGAGGCGGTCGAGGCCTCGGCCGCGATCCTCGGCGAGGCCCGGCTTCCGCTCGTGTGCGGCCTCGGCCAGACCGACTGTGAGAGCCAGCGCGCGGCGGTGGCGCTGGCCGAGAGGATCGGCGCGGTGATCGATCCCGCCGGACCCGTCGTCGACGGAACCGTCGGCGCCGCCTCGCAGGCGATCGGGCTGAGCACGGCGACGTTCGGCGAGCTCCGCGATCGGGCCGAGCTCGTCGTGGCCTGGCGCGCGGACCCGGTCGCCTCCCATCCCCGGCTGCTCCCCCGCCTGCGCCTCGATCGTGCCGGACGCGCAACCGCCGGCGGCGACTTCGACCGCACGCTCGTGGTCATCGATGTGCAGCGTACGGCGACCGCGGACGAGGCGGACGCGTTCATCGAGCTGCCGCCCGAGCTCGACTTCGAGGCGCTGTGGTCCATGCGCGCGCTGGTGCGCGGCGTCCCGCTCGATCGCGACCTCGCGGCTCGGCTGCCGCTGGACGGCCTCGGGCAGCTCGCCGACCGCTTCCGCGCGTGTGGCTACGGGGCTGTGCTGCCCGGCCCTGGACTCGTCGCGAGCGCGGCCGGGTACGTGAACGCGCTTGCGCTGCTCGCGCTTGTGCGCGATCTGGCCCGCATCGCGCACGTCGTGGCACTGCCGCTGCGGCAGGACGGCAACGCGCGGGGCGCCGAGGACGTGCTCGCCTGGCAGACGGGCTACCCGGCGGCCGTGAGCTTCGCGCGCGGGCATCCGCGTGCGCGGCCCGGGGAGTTCAGCGCCGCGGGCGTGCTGGAGCGAGGCGAGACGGACGCGGCGCTAATTGTGGGCTTCGACGCGCTCCGCCACCTCCCGCCACGGGCCGCCGACAACCTGCGCCGGATCCCCACGATCGTCGTCGACCCGCGCGCCACCGAGACGGCCGCGGCCGCGCGCGTCGCGTTCGCGACGGCCGCCGGCGGCGTGCACCGCGAGGGCACCGCCCACCGTATGGACGGGGTGCCGGTCCCGCTCCCTGCGCCGCTGGCGTCCGCGCGGGCCGGCGACGAGCAGGTGCTCGCGGCGATCGCGGCGCGCGTCGCCGGGGCAGAGGGGACCTAGCGCCGCATGCTGCGCATCGCGCAGGGGCGCGTCTACGATCCCGCCAATGGCGTCGACGGCGACGTCCGCGACGTCTGCCTGAACGGCGGCAAGGTGGTCGAGGAGCTGCCCTCGCACGCTCCGCGCATCGACGCTCGCGGCATGATCGTGATGCCGGGCGGGGTGGACATCCACTCCCACATCGCCGGCCCGAAGGTCAACGCCGCGCGCAAGCTCGCGCCGGAGGAGCACCGCGCGGACCCGCTCGACCGCACGGCGATCATGCGCTCGGGCACGGGTGGGACCGTACCGTCGACCTTCACGACGGGCTACCGCTACGCGCTCCTCGGTTACACGACCGTCGTCGACGCGGCCACCCCGCCGCTCGCGGCGCGCCACACGCTCGCCGAGCTGCGCGACACACCGATCGTCGACGCGGCGTTCCTCGTGCTGATGGGCAACAACCTGCCAATGTTCGAGCTCATCCGCGACGCGGGCCCCGACGGCGCGGGCCCGGTGACCGAGGCCGTTGCCTGGTGGCTGGAGGCGACCGGCGGCTACGGCGTCAAGCTGGTCAACCCGGGCGGGGTCGAGATGTGGAAGCACGGCAACCGCAACGTGACGTCGCTCGACGACGAGGTGGAGGGGCTGGGCGTCACGCCGCGCCGGGTGCTGGAGGCGATCGCCACCTCGGTGGACGAGCTGGGTCTCCCTCACCCCGTCCACGTCCACTGCAACAACCTCGGGGTGGCGGGCAACTGGCGCACCACGCTCGACACGCTCGACACGCTGCAGGGCCGGCGGGCGCACCTCGCCCACCTGCAGTTCCACGCGTACGGCGGGACGCCGGGCAAGCGCCCCCGCTCGCGCGCGCCGGAGCTGGCCGAGCACCTCGACGCACATCCCGAGCACAGCGCCGACGTCGGCCAGGTGATGTTCGGGCCCGCGACGACGATTACCGCCGACGCCCCAGTCTCCGCCCGCCTGCGCGAGATCACCGGCGGCAAGTGGGTGAACGCCGACCTCGAGGCGGAGACCGGCTGCGGCATAGTGCCCTTCGCCTACCGCGAGCGCAACTACGTTCACGCGCTGCAGTGGGCTATCGGCCTGGAGCTGTTCCTACTCAGCCGCGACCCCTGGCGGGTCGTGCTCTCAACCGACCATCCCAACGGCGGCTCGTTCCTGAGCTACCCGCGGCTCATCCGCCTGCTGATGGATCGCGAGTTCCGAAACGAGCAGATCGACCGCGTCAACCAGAAGGCGATACGGCGCACGGTGCTCCGGGACCGCCTCGAGCGCGAGTACACCCTCGGAGAGATCGCGATCATCACCCGCGCCGGGCCCGCCAGGCTGCTCGGGCTGGCCGACAAGGGCCATCTTGGTGTCGGAGCCGACGCCGACGTAACTGTCTACGGTGAGCACGAGGATCGCGAGCAGATGTTCGCGACGCCGCGGTATGTCATCAAGGGCGGGCGGGTGATCGTCGAGGACGGTGAGCTGCGCGAGGCTCCTGCCGGGGACCTCCTGCGCGTCGAGGCGGACCACGACGAGGCGATCGAGCGCACCCTGCGACCGCTGTTCGAGGAGCACTACAGCGTGCAGTTCGCGAACTACCCGGTGCGCGAGCCGTGGCTGCTGGAGCCCGCCCGCAGGATCCCCGCCCGGCGCGACGGGAGCGGGCGATGAGACTGTCCGACGCCGAGGTCGTCGACACCTTCGCCGAGGCCTTTCCGATGTGGGGAGCGCGGATCATCATCACCGCGGAGAGCCCCGCCTGGGCACACGAGGCGGCGCGCTCGCTGACCGGCTTCGCCACGTCGGTGATCGGCTGCAAGTGCGAGGCCGGCATCGAGCGCGAGCTCGATCCCGCCGAGACGCCCGACGGCCGGGCCGGGGTCAGCGCGCTGCTGTTCGCCAGTGATCGCGAGGGGCTGGCCAAACGGCTGGTGGAGCGCATCGGCCAGAGCGTGCTCACCTGCCCAACGACGGCGTGCTTCAACGGGCTGGACGGTCCGGAGACGGTCGACGTCGGCGGTCAGCTGCGCTTCTTCGGCGACGGCTACCAGGCCAGCAAGCTGCTCGACGGGCGCCGCTACTGGCGCGTGCCGGTGATGGAGGGCGAGTTCCTGGTCGAGGAGCGCTTCGCTATCGCCGAGGGAGTGGCCGGCGGCAACATCATCATTCTCAGTCGCGACGTCGCCGGCGCACTGCGCGCGGCGGAGGCGGCCGCCGCGGCGATGCGCACCGTGCGCGAGGTGATCCTGCCCTTCCCGGGCGGCATCGTTCGCAGCGGCAGCAAGGTCGGCTCCCGCTACAGCGGCCTGGTTGCCTCGACCAACGAGTCGCTGTGCCCCACGCTGCGGGCTCAGGTCCCGCACACCGACGTGCCGCCGGACGTCGGCTCGGTGCTGGAGATCGTCATCGACGGCCTGACCCTCGAGGCCGTGCGCGACGCCATGGCGCGAGGCCTCGAAGCCGCCGCCCGGGCGGGGGCCAGCCACGTGACAGCCGGCAACTACGGAGGCAACCTGGGGCCGCACCGCATCGACCTGCGTGACCTCGTACCGGCCTTGCGGGACGACTAGGATGCCGCTGACGCTCACGCTGCGCGAGCCGCCGACCGTGCCGCTCGAGACAGAGGGCCTCAGCCCCGATCGGCTCGCTACTCGTCGCCGTGGCGAGATCGAGGCGCTCACGGTCTGGCACGGCAACCGGCGGGCGCAGCTCGCCGACTTCTTCGCCGTCTCGGGCAACGGCGGCGAGGAGCTGCGGGTCGAGGGCGACCTGCGGCGCGTCAAGTTCCTCGGGGCGGGCATGACCGACGGCCGGCTCACCGTGGCGGGCGATGCGGGGATGCACACCGGCGCGGACATGCGCGGAGGCGAGCTGGTCGTCGAGGGTGACGTGGGGGACTTCGCGGGCGTGAACATGCATGGCGGGCGGCTCGTCGTGGAGGGCTCCGCCGGGCACCAGCTCGGCGGGGCACACCCGGGCGAGCGCGCCGGGATGCGCGGCGGCGAGATCCTCGTGCACGGGGACGCCGGCGACCAGGTGGGCACCGGCCTCCGGCGCGGGCTGATCGCCGTCGCGGGGCGGGTGGGCGACGCCGCCGGGCTGCGCATGTTGGCGGGCACGATCGTCGCTCTCGGCGGGCTTGGCGCCCCGCCGGGCGCGGCCATGAGGCGGGGCACGATCGTGGCCATGTCGCACGTGACGCTGCTGCCCACCTTCGCCTTCGCGTGCTCGTACCGCCCGCCCTTCCTGCGCCTGTACCTGCGCCACCTGCGCGCGCTGGGCCTGCCCCTGACCGACGATCAGATCGAGGGCCGCTACGCGCGCTGGTGCGGAGACGGCCTCGAGCTGCGGCGGGGCGAGATCCTGATTCTCGAGGCCGGCCGCTGAGCGCCCACCGGCGTCATCGGTGAGCCGGGGCCAGGTCACGACCCTCCTCGAGCGTGCCGCCGACCGTCTCGAGCAGGGGGCGTGCCTTCAGCAGCATCTCCTCCAGCTCGGCCTCGGGGTCGGACGCTGCGACGATCGCCCCGCCCGCGCCGATCGCGAGGCGGTCCGGGGAAGCCACGAGCGTGCGGATGACGACGCTGAGGTCGGCGGTGCCGTTGACGGCGAAGAACCCCAGGGCGCCGGAGTAGACGCCGCGGGGACGGCCCTCGATGCGGTCGATGATCTCCAGCGTGCGGAGCTTCGGGGCGCCGGTCATCGAGCCGGCGGGGAACGCCGCCCGCACGCAGTCGATCGCGTCGGAGCCCTCGCGCAGGCGGCCGCGCACCACGGTCACCATCTGGTGAACGGTGGCATAGGGCTCCACGACCATCAGGCCCGGGACCTCGACGGTGCCCATCGCGGAGACCCGGCCGAGGTCGTTCCGGCCAGGTCGGCGATCATCAGGTTCTCGGCGCGCGTCTTCTTGTCGCGGCGCAGCTGCGCGGCCCGGCAGGCGTCCTCGAACGGCTCGGCCACCCGGGCCGCCGTCCCCTTCATCGGCCGCGACTCGACCACGCGGTGCCGATCTACCCGGAGGAAGCGCTCGGGCGAGGAGCTCAGCACCGAGACGTCGCCGAGCCGCAGCAGCGCGGCGAAGGGCGCTGGGTTGCGCGCCCTCAGTGCACGGTAGGCCGGCAGGGGGTCGAGGCTTCCCTCGCTGCGCAGCTCGGTGGTCAGGCAGACCTCGTATGTCTCGCCCGCGACGATCTCGCGCCGGCAGGCCGCGATGTTGGCCAGGTACGCCTCCGGGTGGTCATGCGGCTCGAAGCGCAGCGTGCCGGGTGGCGCCGGGGGCGGCGGCAGCGGCGCGGGCTCGCGCGCGATCTCGCCTAACCGCCCCGCGGTCGTGGCCAGCCAAGTGTCGGCCGCTTCCGCGCCGGAGGCGTCGGCGAGCGCGAGCAGGTAGACGTGGCGCTCACGGTGGTCGAAGGCGATCAGCCGGTCGCAGAGCACGAGCGCCGCATCCGGCAGCGGCGAGGCGTGCACAAGCCGGCCGCCGCACTCGGCCTTGAGCTCGTAACCGAGGTAGCCGGGGGAAGCCGCAGGTGAAGTCGAACGGCAGCTCCGGGGCGTCGGTCCGCAGGCGCGCGAGCTGGTCCCGGCAGTAGTCGAGCACGCTCACGGTCCGCAGCTCGCGCGCCGAACACCGCCTCGGGCTCGCACCAGGTCTCCAACCGGCGATGGTGGACGCGCGCGCCTACGGACGCAGCGCGCGCGGCGGGCCGCGCCGGGCGCGGGTGAGGTCGCGGAAGTTCTCCAGCAGGCAGCGGCCGTACCGGGTGCTCACCGACTCGGGATGGAACTGCACGCCGAACAGTGGGCGCGCGCCGTGCTCCAGCCCCATGACCACCCCGTCGGGCGTCCAGGCGCTGACCCGCAGCTCGGCGGGCACCGTGCCGACCACCAGCGAGTGGTAGCGCACCGCGAGGAAGCCCTGCGGGATCCCGGCGAAGAGCGCGCTCGCGTCATGGTGCACGGGCTCAAACGCCCGTGCATGACCTCGCGCGCGTGCTCGACCGTACCGCCCGCCACGTGGGCAAGAGCCTGGTGGCCCAGGCAGACGCCGAGCACCGGCACCTCGGCGCGATGGAGCGCATCCAGGGAGACACCGACGTCGCGAGTGTGCTCCGGCCGGCCGGGACCGGGCGAGATCACCACGTTGTCGGCACCCAGGGCGGCGAGCTCGTCCCACGGAAGCTCGTCGTTGCGGACGACCACCGGCTCGCTGTCCGTTGACCTCGCCCAGGAGATGAAAGAGGTTGAATGTGTAGGAGTCGTAATTGTCGATCAGCAGCGTGCGCATCCCAGCCCACATTCTCGCGCCCGCGGGGCGCCGGTGAGCAGGCGGCGGCTGCGCGTCGCGGTCCTCGGCTCGACCGGCGGCTGGCACGCTCGTCGGCTGGAGCGGGCGCTGACGGCGCGCGGCCACGAGTGCGCCTTCGCACCGGTGACGCGGATAGTGGGCCGCATCGAGGGTCGCCTCGGCGTGCGCTCGCGCGAGCTGGCGCTCGACGGCTGCGACGTGGTGCTCGTGCGCGGCATCCCGCGCGGCTCGCTCGAGCAGGTGGTCTTCCGCGTGGACGTGCTGCACGCGCTTGCCGCCGCCGGCGTGCGCGCGGTCAACAGCGCGCACGCGATCGAGCGGACCGTCGACAAGTTCCTCGCCTCGGCCCTGCTGGCGCGCGCCGGCTTGCCCACCCCCCGCACGATCGCATGCGAGCGGTCCGGCGACGCCCTGGAGGCGTTCGCCGAGCTCGGCGGCGACGTGATCGTCAAGCCGATGTTCGGCTCGATGGGAGTTGGCATGGCGCGCGTGGAGGATCCCGACGTGGCGCAGCGGGTGTTCCGCGCGCTTGAGCTCGAGCGGGCCGTGTACTACCTGCAGGAAACGCTGCCGCACTCGAGCCGCGACGCGCGAGCGCTCGTCGTCGGCGAGCACGTGGTGGCCTCAATCGAGCGGAGCGGCGAAGGCTGGCGCACGAACCTCGCGCGCGGCGGGCACGCGCGCCCCGTACGGCTCGACGCCCGACAGGAGCGCCTGTGCGTGCGGGCGGCAGCTGCCCTCGGCGCCGACTACGCCGGCGTCGACCTCCTTCGCGCGCTCGACGGGCGCGACTACGTGCTCGAGGTCAACGGCATCCCCGGCTGGCAGGGCGTGGAGCGCGCGACGGGGGTCGACGTGGCGGCCGCGCTCGCAGAGCACTTGGAGACGGTCGTCGGGTGACGTCCACCGTGATCACCGAGCGCGCGCAACTCGTCGGGCCCGATCGCGCCACCGTGTAGGGCGGTGGCGACGAGCGCCCCGGCCGCCCCGGCTTCGGCCAGGGCGCGCAGGTCGGCGACGTCGCGCACGCCGCCGCCGGCCAGCAGCTCGAGCTCGGGAAAGCGGGCGCAGAGCTCGCGCACCAGCGCGACATCAGGACCGGCACCGGACCCGACGCGCGCGAGGTCGAGCACAATCACCTCCCGCACGCCGGAGTGCCCCAGCCGTGCCAGCGCCTCGGCCGCTCCGAGCCGGGCCAGCTCGGCGTCGGGCGAGAGGACGCGGCCCGCCCGGAGGTCGAGGCTGAGCACGAGCGGGGCGTCCGGGAGCTCCGCCCGCAGCCGTGCGAGCGCAGCTTGGTCCGCGAGCGTCTCGGTGCCGATCACGACGCGCGCCGCGCCCAGCTCGAGCAGTAGTCGGAGGGCGGCGACCTCCGTGACGCCGGCCTCGACCATCACCCGCGCCTCGCGCGCCAGTGCGGCGACGACCTCGCGGTGCCCCGGTCCGCCCGCGATCGCGTCGAGATCGGCGACATAGAGCTCGTCGAGTCCGAGCGCTTCGCGGACGGCGCGCGTGACCCGGACGGGGTCGGAGCCGGCGACGATCTCGCTGCGCAGAGGGCGATAGCGTTCGCGCTCCCCGCGCACGGCGTGCACGGCGGCTCCGCTCTTGAGATCGATGACTGGGATCACTCGCATGGCCGGGAAGGGTCGCGCATGGGCGGCGTGATCGGCCTCGACGTGGGCGGGGCCAACACGAAGGCGGTGTGGCGGAACGGGGGCGAACGGCGCGCCGTCTCGCGACCGTTCGAGGTCTGGCGCGACCGCGAGGCACTCGCGGCCGTGCTTCGCGAGGTCGTCGCAGGCGTGGCGCCGGAGCCCGTGGAGGCGGTGGCGCTGACAACGACCGCGGAGCTCTCGGACGCGTTTCGCACCAAGCGCGAGGGCGTGGGATTCGTGCTCGACGCCGCGGAGGCGGCGTTGGGCGGCCCGCCGCTGTTCGCCTTCACGACTGCCGGTGAGGTCGTCCCCTTCGCGGAGGTGCGCGCGCGCGCACCCGAAGTTGCGGCCGCCAACTGGTTGGCGAGCGCGCTCGCGGTCGCTGCGGTGCACCCGGACGCCTTGATGATCGACGTCGGCAGCACGACCGCGGACGTCGTTCCGATCGCCGCCGGTCGGGTGGCCGCCACCGGCCGCACCGACCTCGACCGGCTGCTGGCCGGCGAGCTCGTCTACACCGGCGCGCTGCGCACCAACCTCGCGGCGATCGCGCCGCGGGTGCCGGTGCGCGACAGCTCCTGCCCGGTCGCCTCGGAGCTGTTCGCGATCAGCGCCGACGTGCAGCTGATCCTCGGCCACCTCGCGCCCGGCGCGTACACCTGCGCTACCCCGGACGGGCGCCCCGCGACCGTCGAGTTCGCGCGCGAGCGGGTGGCTCGGCTCGTGTGCGCCGACGCCGAGCAGATGGCCGCGGAGGAGATCGATGCGATCGCTGCGTTCCTGCACGCGGAGCAGGTGCGCCAGGTCGAGGCGGCGGTTCGCCGGGTGAGCGGGCGCTTCGAGGTCGCCCCGCCCGTGGTCCCGCTGGGCGCGGGGGCGTTCCTGGCGCGCGAGGCGGCCGAGCAACTGGGGCGCGCGGTCGCCGAGCTGCCGTGGAG
>JACCSF010000205.1 GCA_013813135.1 Thermoleophilaceae bacterium
GGAAGCGGGCCGCGCCACCGCTACGAGGTGCTGACCCCGCCGCTGCCGGGCCTGCGCGCCGAGGTCTCGCTGCACAGCCTCGCGGCGGGCGCCTCAACGGCCGAGCCGGACGAGCGGCCCATGCACGAGCCCGGCAGCCGCGAGACGGCCGTGGTGGTGGATGGCCGCGTGCGCTTCGTGTGCGGCGGCCATACCCACGAGCTCGAGAGCGGAGACGCGGTGACCTTCGATGCCGACCTGCCCCACCACTTCGAGAACCCCGGGGACGGCGCCGCGTGCTTCTACGCGGTCGTCGCCGCCGGTCTACGCAGGAGCTGAACGATGCCGAAGAATAAGAACCGCGAGCGGGCGGCGGCCGCGGGCCCTCGATCTCTGTTCGACAAGATCTGGGACGCGCACGAGGTGGCGGAGAGCCTCCTGTACATCGACCTCCATCTGGTCCACGAGGTCACCTCGCCGCAGGCGTTCGAGTCGCTGCGCCTGGCGGAGCGGCCGGTGCGCCGGCCCGACCGCACGCTCGCCACGGCCGACCACAACGTTCCCACCGACGGATCGACCGCGGCGGCGCAGATCCGCGACCGCCTGTCGCGCGTGCAGGTGGAGACGCTCGAGGACAACTGCCGCGAGTTCGGCGTGCCGATCCACTCGATCGGCTCTGCGCGCCAGGGCATCGTGCACGTGATCGGTCCCGAGCTGGGCGTGACCCAGCCGGGCATGACGATCGTCTGCGGCGACTCCCACACCTCCACGCACGGCGCCTTCGGCGCACTAGCGTTCGGCATCGGCACGAGCGAGGTCGAGCACGTGCTCGCCACGCAGACCCTGCAGCAGCGCAAGCCCAGGTCGATGCGCATCCGCTACCGGGGAGAGCTCGGCTTCGGCGTGACCGCCAAGGACCTGATCCTCGGCACAATCGGGCGGATCGGCGTCGCCGGCGGCGTGGGGCACGTGATCGAGTACGCCGGGCCGGCCATCGAGGGCCTCTCGATGGAGGGCCGCATGACCGTCTGCAACATGACGATCGAGGCCGGCGGCCGCGCCGGGATGATCGCACCGGACGACACGACGTTCGAATGGGTCGAGGGGCGCGAGGCGGCGCCCGACCCGCTGCCGCTCGACGAGTGGCGCACACTGGGCACCGACGAGGGCGCCGGGTTCGACACAGAGGTGGAGATCGACGCGTCGCGACTGTCCCCCCAGGTCACCTGGGGCACGAACCCGGGGATGGTCACGGACGTCACGTCGGCGGTTCCCGAGCCACGCGACGAGGGTGAGGAGCGGGCGCTGGAGTACATGGGGCTCGCCGCCGGCACGCCGATGCGGGAGATCGCGCTCGACCGGGTGTTCATCGGCTCCTGCACCAACTCCCGCATCGGCGACCTGCGCGAGGCGGCCGAGGTGGTGCGCGGGCGCCGCGTGGCATCGTCCGTCGAGGCGATGGTCGTGCCGGGTTCTCAGCAGGTGAAGACTCAGGCCGAGGCCGAAGGGCTGGACGAGGTGTTCCGTGCCGCCGGCTTCGACTGGCGCTCGGCGGGCTGCTCGATGTGCCTCGGGATGAACCCGGACATCGCGGCTCCCGGCGAGCGCGTCGCGTCGACATCGAACCGCAACTTCGAGGGACGCCAGGGCCGCGGCGCCCGCTCGCACCTCGTCAGCCCGAAGATGGCGGCCGCGGCGGCAATCGAGGGCCACTTCGTCGACATCAGGGGGTGGGAGTGATGGAGCCGGTGCGCGTCATCGAGGGCCAGGTGTCCGTACTCGACCGCAGCGACGTCGACACCGACCAGATCATCCCCAAGCAGTTCCTCAAGCGGGTGGAGCGCACCGGCTTTGGCGAGTTCGTCTTCCACGACTGGTCCAAGGAGCCCGGCTGGGATCTGCCCAGCAACCCGATCCTGGCGGCCGGCCGCAACTTCGGCTGCGGCTCCTCGCGCGAGCACGCGCCCTGGGCGCTCGAGGACTACGGCTTCCGCGCCATCGTGGCTCCCAGCTTCGCCGACATCTTCTTCAACAACTGCACGAAGATCGGCCTGCTCCCGGTAGTCCTGTCCGAGGCCGACGTCAAGGAGCTGATGGCCGCCGGCCACGCCCGCATCGACCTCGAGGAGCAGGAGGTGTCCTTCGCGGGGAGGCAGGTCGCGTTCGAGATCGACCCGGAGATCGCACGGCGCCTGCTCGAGGGACTGGACGACATCGGCGTCACGCTCCAGCAGTCCGACGCGATCGAGCGCTACGAGGCCCAGCGGGAACGCAGCGGCCCGGTCACCAACACGCTCGCATGACGGGCCGCGACTGGGACGCGGCCAGCTACGACCGGGTCTCGAACCGCAGGTCGAGATGGCCGAGGCCGTGCTCGAGCGGCTGCCGCTGCGGGGCGACGAGACCGTGGTCTGCGCGAGCCTGACCGAGCTGGCGCTCGACCAGCCGGTCGACGCCGCTTTCTCCAACGCCGTCTTCCATTGGATCGCCGATCACGAGCGCCTCTTCGAACGTCTCTTCGCGGCGCTGCGGGCGGGCGGACGGCTGGTGGCCCAGTGCGGCGGCAAGGGGAACATCGACGCGTTCCGCCGGCTCGCCGACGAGGTAGCCGGCGAGCCGCCCTACGCCGACCACATGTGCTCGAGTTCGCCCGCACGGTCTGCCTCGGCAACCACCTCGAGGCGCTGCCGGAGGAGCTGCGCGGGCGCTACGCCGAGGAGGTCGTGCGCGGCTTGGGCGAGCCGCTCGTGCTCGAGTACGTGCGGCTGAACATCGATGCCAAGCGGCCGTGAGCGTTATTTTCGGCCACCCCGGGCTGCCCGACCTGCAGGTGGCGAACGGGACCGAGGCCTTCACGTCCGACGTGGGCGGCGCGATCCTGGGCGCCGGCTGGCGGGTCGCGGCTTCAAACCAGCGCAATACCCGCGCACGCGCCCACGGCGCACCGCCCGAGCGGGAGCATGGCGGCACTGCGGCCGGCGGGAGACGGCTTGACCCGGCCGCCTCGGGCTTTCGAGCCCGGGGCGGTCGGAGTCATCACAGCGCGCGCGCTAGCGTGCCGGGCCGATGGCACACCGCATCGTCACGCTCCCCGGCGACGGGATCGGCCCCGAGATCATGGCCGCCGCGGAGCAGGTGCTGGGCGAGCTGGGCGACTTTCAGCTCGAGGAGCAGCTCGTGGGCGGCGCCTCGATCGACGCCCACGGCACCGCGCTCACCGACGAGGTGCTCGATGCCTGCCGCGGCGCGGATGCGGCGCTGCTGGCTGCCGTCGGCGGTCCCAAGTGGGACACCACCGACCCGGCCAAGCCGCGTCCCGAGCAGGGGCTGCTCGGGCTGCGCAAGGGCCTCGGGTTGTTCGCCAACCTGCGGCCCGTGCGCCCGAGCCCGGCGCTGCTGGATTCGAGCCCGCTCAAGCGCGAGCTGATCGAGGACACCGACCTGCTCGTCGTGCGCGAGCTGACCGGCGGCATCTACTTCGGCGAGCGCGGCCTCAACGGCGACACCGCCTACGACACCTGCGTGTACTCCGAGGCCGAGGTCGAGCGGATCGCGCGCGTGGGATTCGAACTCGCCCGCAGGAAGGTGACGAGCGTGGACAAGGCGAACATCCTCGAGACGTCGCGGCTGTGGCGCAAGGTGGTCGATCGCGTGGGCGCGGGCGAGGACACCCCGCTCGAGCACATGCTCGTCGACAACGCGGCGATGCAGCTCGTCTCCCGCCCGGCGGAGTTCGACGTGATCCTGACCGAGAACATGTTCGGCGACATCCTCAGCGACGAGGCGGCCATGCTCACCGGCTCGCTCGGGATGCTGCCGAGCGCCTCGCTCGGCGACGGCTCCGGCCCCGGCCTGTTCGAGCCGGTGCACGGCTCGGCGCCCGACATAGCCGGCACAGGGACCGCCAACCCGCTCGCCATGTTCGGCTCGGTGGCGCTGATGCTGCGCCACGGACTCGCTATGGAGAACGAGGCGACTGCCCTAGAATCCGCCGTCGATCGCGCGCTCGGGGACGGCCTCCGGACTCCGGACCTGGGCGGCGATGCCACCACAGAGGCCGCCACCCGGGCGGTCGTCGCGAACCTTTAGGAGCAGTACGTGAACACCGCCGACCTCATCTGGCTGAACGGGGAGTTCGTCGCCTGGGAGGACGCGAAGGTACACGTACTCACGCACGCCTTGCACTACGGCACGGGCGTCTTCGAGGGCATCCGCGCCTACGAGACCGAGCGCGGCCCTGCGGTGTTCCGCCATCAGGACCACATCAAGCGCCTCGAGGCGTCGGCGAAGCTCTACTACATGGAGCTGCCCTTCTCGAAGGCGCAGTTCCGCGAGGCCACCCACGAGCTGATTGGCCGCAACGGCTTCAAGAGCTGCTACGTACGGCCGCTCGTCTGGCGCGGCTACGGCCCAATGGGCCTCAACCCGCTCGACAACCCGGTGGAGGCGATGGTGGCGGTGTGGGAGTGGGGCGCCTACCTCGGCGAGGAGGGCAAGCGCGACGGCGTTCGCGCGCGCGTGTCTTCCTACCGGCGGATCTCAGCCGACTCGCTGATCCCGCATTCGAAGGCGTCGGGGCAGTACCTCAACTCGGTGCTCGCGAAGATCGAGTCGACCAAGGCCGGCTACGAGGAGGCGATCCTGCTCGACGACAAGGGCCGCGTCTCCGAGGGCACGGGCGAGAACGTGTTCGTCGTGAAGGAGGGCGTGATCTACACGCCGCCGCAGACCGCGGGCATCCTGGACGGCATCAACCGCAAGTCGTGCATCCAGATCGCGCGCGACCTCGGCTTCGAGCTGATCGAGCGCGACATCGCACGCGCCGAGCTGGCGCTGGCCGACGAGGTCTTCCTGACCGGCACCGCCGCGGAGCTGACGCCGCTGCGGGAGATCGACGACATTCAGATCGGCGAGGGGATCCCCGGACCGATCACGCGCCAGATCCAGCAGCTCTTCGACGACGCCCTGCACGGCCGCGCGGCGCAGTACGCGGAGTGGCTGGATCTCGTACCTGTGCCGTCCCAGACGTGACGCCGGCCACGACGGTCACCGTCTACGACACCACCCTGCGTGACGGCATGCAGGGTGAGGGGATGTCGCTGTCGGTCGACGAGAAGGTGCGGGTGGCCCACGCGCTCGACTCGCTCGGCGTGCACCTGATCGAGGCCGGCTTCCCCGCCTCCAACCCGAAGGAGGAGGCGCTCTTCGAGCTGCTCGCGGGCGAGCGCTTCGAGACGGCGGAGGTGGTCGCCTTCGGGATGACGCGGCGGCGCGACTCGGCCGCGGAGGAGGACCCGGCGCTGCGGCTGCTCGCAGACTGCTTCGCGCCGGCCTGCACGCTGGTCGGCAAGACCTGGTCGCTGCATCTCGAGAAGGTCACGCAGGTGGATCCCGAGGAGAACCTGCGCATGATCGCCGACTCGGTCGGCTTCATGGTACGTCAGGGCAAGCGCGTGATCTACGACGCGGAGCACTTCTTCGACGGCTTCCGGGCCGACCCCGATTACGCGCTGAGTTGCCTGCGCGCCGCGGCCGGAGCGGGGGCGGAGAACGTGACGCTGTGCGACACGAACGGCTCATCGGTCCCGGCGCAGGTAACCGATGCCACGCTGCGCGTCGCGGCCGAGCTGGGCGACTCGATCCAGGTCGGCATCCACACGCACGACGACGCCGGCTGCGGTGTGGCCAACACGCTCGTGGCGGTGGAGGCCGGGGCCCGCATGGTGCAGGGCACGATGAACGGGTACGGCGAGCGCTGCGGCAACGCGAACCTGGTCACGATCGTCCCGACGCTCGAGCTGAAGATGGGGTACGAGTGCATCGGCCCGGACCGGCTGCGGCGCCTGACCGAGGTCGCGCACCTTGTCGACGAGCTCTGCAACGTCACCCCGAATTCGAACCAGCCCTACGTCGGCGCCAACGCGTTCGCCCACAAGGGCGGGATGCATGTGGCGGGCGTCAACCGCGACGCCCGCACGTTCGAGCACATCGATCCCGCCGACGTGGGGGCGGACCGCAGGGTGCTCGTCTCCGAGCTGTCCGGCAAGGCCACGGTCGCGGCCCGCGCCGATGTGGACGACGCGACCGCCGCGCGCGTGATCGATCGCGTCAAGGAGCTCGAGCACCGGGGCTATCAGTTCGAGGCTGCCGACGGCTCCTTCGACCTGCTGATCCGCAAGGAGACCGGCGACTACGAGCCGCTCTTCCGGCTGGAGTCCTGGCGGGCGATCGTCGAGAAACGCGCCGACGGCCGGGTCGAGACCGAGGCCACGATCAAGATCTGGGTGGACGGCGAGCGCTACGTGCGCACCGCCGAGGGCAACGGCCCGGTGCACGCGCTCGACAAGGCGCTGCGCGAGGCGATCGGCGAGCGCTACCCCCACCTTCGCGACATCCAGCTCGTCAACTTCAAGGTGCGCATCCTGGACGAGACGAAGGGCAGCGGCGCGGTCACCCGGGTGCTGCTCGATGCGAGCGACGGCACCGACAACTGGGGCGCGATCGGCGTGTCGGAGAACATCATCGAAGCGAGCTGGGAGGCGCTGGTCGACTCGCTCGAGGCCGGCATGCTCCCGACCCGCACCCAACACCAGCGAGCACGCAGTACGCAAGCGACCGGCTCGGCCGGGCGCGCAGCGACGTCTTCGACTACGCCTTCGTGATCCCGCTGGCGAAGCCCCTGGTCGGGCCTCGCGAGGAACAGTTGCTGCTGGAGACGCTGCGCTCGCGCCGGCTGGCGCTCGGGCCGCGGCTCGGCGAGTTCGAGGCCGCGCTGTCAGGGCGGTTGAACGGCCTGCCGGTCTCGGCGGTCTCGAGCGGCACCGCCGGCCTGCACCTGGCCGTGCGGGCCGCCGGCATCGAGCCGGGCGACGAGGTGGTGACCACGCCCTTCTCGTTCGTCGCCTCGGCCAACTGCCTGCTCTACGAGCAGGCGCGGCCGGTGTTCTGCGACATCGACGCGCGCACGCTCAACATCGACCCCGAGGCAGCGGCGGCCGGCCTGACCGCCCGCTCGACGGGCCTGCTGCCCGTGCACATCTTCGGCTACCCCGCCGACATGCCGGCACTCGAAACGCTCGCGGCCGAGCGCGGCCTCTGGCTCGTCGAGGACGCCTGCGAGGCGCTCGGCGCGGTGCACGCCGACGGCGCGTCGGTGGGCACGCGCGGCAACCTCAGCGTCTTCGGCTTCTATCCGAACAAGCAGATCACCACCGGCGAGGGCGGCGCCGTGGTCTGCCCTGACGACGCGGCGAAGCAGCGCATCGACTCGGAGCGCAACCAGGGCCGCGCCCCGGACATGGGCTGGCTCGATCACGACCGGCTCGGCTTCAACTACCGCCTGGACGACCTCTCCTGCGCGCTCGGCATCGCACAGCTGGAGCGCCTCGACGAGCTACTGGCCGGGCGCGACCGCGTGGCCGGGCTCTACTCGGAGGCGCTGGCGGACGTGGAGGAGCTTGGCCTGCCCTGTCCGGACGCCGACGGCGACCGGCGTTCCTGGTTCGTGTACGTGGTGCAGCTGCCGCCGGGCGTGGACCGCGACTCCGCCGTGGAGGCCATGCGCGAGCGCGGCATCGACACCAAGCCCTACCTGCCGGCCATCCACCTGATGAGCTTCTACCGCGAGCGCTTCGGGCACCGCGAGGGCGAGTTCCCGGTCTGCGAGGACGTGGCCCGCCGCTCGCTCGCGCTGCCCTTCTTCGGCGAGCTGACCGACGGCGAGGTGGAGCAGGTGGTGGCGGCGCTGCGCGACGTGATGGCCGCGACCACGGCCGGCGCGGCCCGCTAGCCGAGCCGCTTCACCAGCGCCACGAAGCCGGGCAGGCCCCGGCTGGGCGGGCGCTGCGCCACCTCCTCGAACCCCTCGGCGGCGTACAGCGCGCGGGCCGGCTCGTTGCCAAGCCGCGTGTCGAGCGCCACCGCCCGCAGCCCACGAG
>JACCSF010000209.1 GCA_013813135.1 Thermoleophilaceae bacterium
CCGCCGTGCTCGCCGGCGCCGGGGCCGAGGTCGATCAGGTGGTCGGCCGCGCGCATCGTGCCCTCGTCGTGCTCGACCACGATCACCGTGTTGCCGAGGTCGCGCAGCCGCTCCAGGGTCGCGATCAGTCGCTCGTTGTCGCGCTGGTGCAGCCCGATCGAGGGCTCGTCGAGGATGTACAGCACGCCCACCAGCGAGGAGCCGATCTGGGTGGCGAGCCTGATGCGCTGCGCCTCGCCGCCCGACAGCGTGGCTGCCGCGCGCTCGAGCGACAGATAGCCGACGCCCACGTTGTCGAGGAAGCGCAGCCGCTCGTCGATCTCGCGCAGGATCAGCCGGGCGATCTGACGCTCGGTCTCGGAGAGCTCCAGCTCCTCCAGCCAGGCGATCGCGCGCTGCGCCGACAGGCGCGTGAACTCGTGCACGCCGAGGCCGCCGACCTTGACCGCAAGCGACTCCGGCCGCAGCCGCGCCCCATGGCACTCGGGGCAGGGACGCAGCGTCATGTACTCCTCGATCTTCTCGCGCGACCAGTCGGAGTCGGTCTCGCGGTAGCGGCGCTCGAGGTTGCGCACGATCCCCTCGAAGGTCGTCATATAGGAACGCCGGCGCCCGTAGCGGTTGCGGTAGGAGACGTAGATCTTCTCGCCGTTGGTGCCGTAGAGGAAGCAGTGGCGCAGCTCCTCCGGGAGGTCCTCCCAGGGGGTGTCCATGTCCACCTCCCACTTGTCCGCGATCGCCTGCGTCATCTGCTCGTAGTAGTTCGACGCGCTGGTGGACCAGGGCAGGATCGCGCCCTGGTTGAGCGAGAGCGACGGGTCCGGCACGATCAGCTCCGGGTCGATCTCCATCTGAGAACCGAGGCCGGTGCAGCGCGCGCAGGCGCCGTGAGGCGAGTTGAAGGAGAACGTTCGCGGCTCGAGCTCCGGCATCGAGGTGCCGCAGTGCAGGCACATGAAGCGGTCGCTGTAGGTGGTCACCTCACCGCGCTCGGGGGGACCGCCTCCGGCGCCCCCGCCCTCGCGGCCTACGTGCTCGACGTCGACGAGCCCCTCGGCCCGCGCCACGGCCGTCTCGATCGAGTCCGCCAGCCGCTTGCGCAGGTCCGGCCGCATCACGAGGCGGTCGATCACGACCGCGATGTCGTGCTTGTACTTCTTGTCGAGGGCGATGTCCTCCTCGAGCCGGCGCAGCTCGCCGTCCACCTTGACGCGCGTGAAGCCCTGCTCGCGCAGTTCCTCGAAGAGCTTGCCGTACTCGCCCTTGCGGCCGCGCACGACCGGCGCGAGGACCATGAACTTCGTGCCCTCGGGGAGCATCATCACCTGGTCGATGATCTGCTCGGCCGACTGCGCCTCGATCGGGCGGCCGCAGTTGTAGCAATGCGGATGTCCCACCCGCGCCCAGAGGAGGCGCAGGTAGTCGTAGATCTCGGTGACGGTGCCGACGGTGGAGCGCGGGTTGCGGCTCGTGGTCTTCTGGTCGATCGAGATCGCCGGCGAGAGGCCCTCGATCGAGTCCACATCGGGCTTGTCCATCTGCCCGAGGAACTGGCGGGCGTAGGCGGACAGGGACTCGACGTAGCGGCGCTGACCCTCCGCGTAGATGGTGTCGAACGCAAGGCTCGACTTGCCGGAGCCGGACAGCCCGGTGATCACTACGAGGGCGTTGCGGGGCAACCTCAGATGGAGGTCCTTGAGGTTGTGCTCCCGCGCACCCGAGACGACGATTTCGCCACTCTGGATCAAGGAATAACGAGTGTAGAGCCGTCATCGGCTCGAACAGGTGTTCGGATGCCGCTAGTTGCGGATTTCGGTCAGCGCCCGGCCCGGGCGTAGACCTCGTCCAGCAGTGCTTCGGGGTCCTCGAGCTCGAAGTTCTCGCGCAGGTAGCCGGCGGTCTCCTCGCGCGGGTGGCCGTCGAGCGCCATCTTGAGGGCGAGCAGGCGAGCGCCCTCCGGGGCCTCCGCCTCGAGCTCCGGCTCTCGCGCGGCCACCGCCTCTACCTCCGCGATCAGCTCGTCGTCGGCATCGGACCGGACCCGCGTCGCGGGGTCCTCCGCCGCGGCGGGCGCCGCCGGGGCCGGTTCCGGGGCCGGGGCCGACTCGCCAAGCCGCTCGACCTCTTCCTTCAGCCCGGCTATCGCCTCACGAACGCCTACGGCCAGCTCGTCCAGCTCGCGCTCCAGGTCCTCGGCCCGCTCGACCACGCGAGCCGCTGCGTCGCGGGCCGTGCTCGCCTCGCGCTCGGCCTCGGCGCGGATCTTCTCCGCCGCTTCCACGAGCGCCTTGACCTGCTCCGCTGCCGCCGACCCTCTTTGCTCCGCCATCGGCCGCGAAGCGTAACGGCCGGGCTGGCCCGAGCTACTTGACCCGGAACGCGCCCCGCATGAACGGGTGGATCCGGCAGAAGTACGTGTAGGTGCCCACCTTGAGGTTGCTGGGCGTCTCCCACTCGGTCGAGCCCGCGGCGGGGGTCCGCACACCGAGCGTGTTGGACTCGAACTGCACGGGCCCGTCGGCGATCGGATAGGCGATGCCGGTCCGGCGGTTGCAGGGGGCCTTGCAGGAGGTGATCGAGTGATAACGCCGGTCGGCGTCGCCCTCGAGGTTGCGGAAGGTCGCCGACTGGCCCTGTGGGATCACGGGCGGGCGGCCGTTCTGCCCGGCGAGGCTCAGGTCGCCAATCGCGTACTTGAAGTCGAGGATGTCAACCAGGCCGCCGCCGATCCGGTGTCCATCCGGCAGCTTGCGCGGATCGGGCAAGTTGGTCTTCTCGCCGCCGTGGCCGTTGTTCTCCGCGAGGTGCCCGTGCGTGGGGTCGCCGGGATAGTCGACGCGCCGCTTGTACGGGTCATGGCCGGGGCCGCTGTCGGCCATGTAGGCGACCATGATCCCCATCGACTCCCACCACGCGCCGCGCTTGGTGTTGTAGGTCGCGCTGGTCCAGAGCGTGTCGCCCTTGCGCACCTTGACCAGCCAGTCCTTCCGGGTGCCGGTCATCGCCACGTCCCAGGACACCGCGCCGGCGGGCTCGAAGTACTTCGCGTCCGAGCGGAACAGGTGCGCGTTGCTGCCGTAGCCGCGCGGCGCGCTCTGCTTGCACCGCTTGCGCGCCTCGGCGCTGCTCTTCGTCGCGCACGCGGGTTTGGCCAGGCGCGCGCCGTTGCGCCGCATCCAGAGGTCCGTGTGGAGTCCGCCGGGGTGCAGGTGCCCCGCCGTGCTCACGAGCACGCCGTCGCGATCGACCGTCCACTCGTTCCGCTTGCTGCCGCCGGCGTAGGCGGCGGGCTGATCGTTGGGATACGTGTAGACGCCCTTCTTGCCTGCGCCCTTCTGCACGTTGAAGACCGGGTAGATCGAGCCGTTCCGCACGTCCATCCAGATCGGCCGCACCGGCTCGATGCCGCGCGCCGCGGCCGACGTCTTCGGGATGAAGTCGATCTCCAGGGTCATGTACACCTTGGTCGGCACCGGCGTGAGGTTGTGGATCATGTGGTTGAGCAGCCAGCGGTCGGTGGCCTCGTACTCGTACCCGTAGCCCTTCGGGAAGGACATGATCGTCTTCTCCTCGCCGGCGGCGAAGAAGCGCTCGGGCAGCCCCGGCGCTGTGGCGTCGCTGCGGCTCATGTTGAGCCAGACGCCGTGGTGCAGGTGGATGACGTCGACGCGCGGGACCTTCCCGTTCACGTAGGTCAGATCCGGGCGGATGCGGGTGATCCACCCGTCCACCTTGGGCTTCTGATCCATCCCGGCGTAGCCGATGTCGTTCTGGCCGGGGATGATGTTGAACGGACCGACCTTGTAGGTCAGGCGTTGCGCGCCGTTCGGCGCGGCGGACACCTTGACGAGCGACGCCTTGGTCTGCGCAGCGGCCATTGCGCTGGGCGCGGCAAGCGCCAGCAACACCAGGCACGATGCGAGAGCACCGAACGCCCCCCTCCGAGAACACGACACCACGTGCTGAAGCTTACTTATTTGCGCGGCAGGTGCAAATACGAGCGGCTCAGGAGCAGGATTTGGCGGGCTTGTCCTCGCCCACCGGCAGGCACCGGTCGGTCCGAACCGGGAACTTGCCCGCGCGGAACTTGTAGCGCGTGTAGTCGCCGATGGTGTCTTGCTTCCGAACGAAGATCTCCAGCTTTAGGCCCGCGCGCAGAAACTGCTGGTAGGTCTTGAAGCGGACCGTGCCTCGCTTCACTCGTTTGCGCCGGCGCTCGGCGGGGCATCCCTTGCCCCGGCATTTGACCGTCACCAGGGAGCCGCGCGGCGCCCGGACGCTCAGCCCCCTCACGCGCATGCCCCGTGACAGGATCTCGCCGTTGAGAGTCACCACCGGCGCCGGGGTGAGGAACCCGGCCCTCGCCTTTGGCGCGGGGCTGACCGTCAACGAGCGCTCAGCGATGGCCGATGCGCCGGCGCCGTCAGTCGCGCGCTGTCGCACGACCTTCGGCCCGGGGGTGGCGAACGTATAAGCCACCTCGTCGCCACGGGCGTCATCAAACTCCCCGTCGCCGTCGAGGTCCCAGGCCTGCTCGCGCAGCTGGCCCTCCGGGTCGATCGTGCTCGACACGAACTCAACCGAGTCCCCGACCTGCGGCGAGCGCGGACTGAAGGCGAAAGCGACGATCGGCGGGTTGTTCCCCGGTACAAGCACCCCCCGTACGACGATCTCGCGCGTGGACGTGGCTGACGCCCCAGACGGATCGGTCACCTTCAGCGTTACGGTTTTCGACCCAGGCGACCCGTACTGGTGGATGGGATTGCGCAGCGCCGAGACTGGGGTGCTGTCGCCGAAGTCCCATAGGTAGGTGAGCGCGTCGCCGTCGGGGTCCGAGGCGTCGGACGCGAACAGCACGTCGTCCTCGATCAGCGGCGACAGCGGGCTGAAGGCGAACAGCGAGGTCGGCGCGCGGTTGGCCTGGGCGACGGTGACCGTCTGGTTCTCAGACGTCACCGACGGCAGCAGGGCGTTGTTGTCGGTGACCTTCATGACGAACGTCTTGGTGCCGGCAGTGGGATAGGTGTGGGTCGCCGTCCACGGCGCCGCCTCGTCGGTGACTTCGAACGTCCCGTCGTTGTCGAAGTCCCACTCAACCTTGGCGACGGCGAATCCCACGTCCGCCGTGGAGGTGGAGGTGTAGGTCGCCGACTGCTCCGAGACGGGCGGGTCCGGGCTCACCGTGAACGACGGGTCGGGCGCCGCGAGCGCCGGCGCCACGCCTAGGGCGAGTAGCGCGAGACCGGCACCGAGCACGGTCGATGAAATGCGGCGGATGGCCGTAAGAGGGGCGGCTACAGGCATGGGGGCGGCGAGTCGGACGAACTGCGCGACCCAGAGGTCTACCAGAAACCGCGCCGCTCAAGCGCTCGCTTCGGCCTCTTCGAGCTCGCGCCTCAGGGACTTGATCTCGTCGCGCAGCTTGGCGGCGTACTCGAAGCGCAGGTCATCGGCCGCGGCGAGCATTTCCTCCTCGAGCTCGACGATCGTGCGGCGCAGCTCCTCCGCCGACATGCCCTCGGTGTCGTGCCTGCGGCGACCGCGGCCGGTCGGCACCTTCGACTCCGTCATCAGGAAGTCGCTGATGTCGGAGATGCCCTTCTGGATCGTCGCCGGCGTGATGCCGTGCTCCTCGTTGTAGGCGACCTGGATGGCGCGGCGGCGGTCCGTCTCGTGGATCGCGCTGCGCATCGCGGCGGTCTCCTTGTCGGCGTACATGATCACCTTGCCGCGGATGTTGCGCGCCGCGCGGCCGATCGTCTGGATCAGCGAGGTCTCGCCGCGCAGGAAGCCCTCCTTGTCGGCGTCGAGGATCGCCACCAGCGACACCTCCGGCAGGTCGAGCCCCTCGCGCAGGAGGTTGACGCCGACCAGGATGTCGAACTCGCCGAGCCGCAGCTCGCGGATGATCTGGATGCGCTCGAGCGTGTCGACCTCGGAGTGGAGGTAGCGGACCTTGAAGCCGTACTCGAGCAGGTAGTCGGTCAGGTCCTCCGCCATCTTCTTGGTCAGCGTCGTGACGAGCGTGCGCTCCTCGACCTCGACCCGCTTGCGGATCTCCTCCATCAGGTCGTCGATCTGGTTCTTCGTCTCGCGCACGTCGACCTCGGGGTCGACGACGCCCGTGGGGCGCACTATCTGCTCGACGATGCGGCTGGAGTGGTTGCGCTCGAAGTCGCTGGGCGTGGCCGACACGAACACGATCTGGGGCGCGCGCTGGAGGAACTCGTCGAAGGTCTGCGGCCGGTTGTCGAGGGCGCTCGGCAGGCGAAAGCCGTAGTCCACGAGCGTCTGCTTGCGCGAGCGGTCGCCCTCGTACATGCCGCCGATCTGCGGAACGGTCTGGTGTGACTCGTCGATGAAGCAGACGAAGTCCTCAGGGAAGAAGTCGAGCAGGCAGTAGGGGCGGTCCCCCGGCGCGCGACCGTCGAGGATGCGCGAGTAGTTCTCGATGCCGTTGCAGAAGCCGAGCTCGCGCAGCATCTCCATGTCGAACTGGGTGCGCTGGCGCAGGCGGTGCGACTCAAGCAGCTTGCCCTGCTCCTCCAGCTCCTTGGTGCGCTGCTCCAGCTCGTCGCGGATCTCGCCCACCGCCCGGTCGATCGTCGGCTGGTCGGTGGCGTAGTGCGTGGCCGGCCAGACCGCCGCGTACTCGAGGTCCTTGATCAGCTCGCCCGTGAGCGGGTCGAACTCCTGGACGGTCTCGATCTCGTCGCCGAAGAAGACGGCGCGGTAGGCGGTCTCGGCGTAGGCCGGGAAGACCTCGAGCGTCTCGCCGCGCACGCGGAAGCTGCCGCGGCCGAGCGCCGTGTCGTTGCGGGAGTACTGGATGTCCACGAGCTTGCGCAGCACGCCGTCGCGGTCCACCATCTCGCCCGGCTTGAGCATCAGCATCAGGCGGTCGTACTTCTCGGGCGAGCCGAGGCCGAAGATGCAGGACACGCTGGCTACGACGATCGTGTCGCGCCGGCCGAACAGCGAGGCGGTGGCGGCGTGACGCAGGCGCTCGATCTCCTGGTTGATCGAGGAGTCCTTCTCGATGTAGAGGTCGGAGCTCGGGACGTACGCCTCGGGCTGGTAGTAGTCGTAGTAGGAGACGAAGTACTCGACCGCGTTGTCCGGGAAGAACTCCCGGAACTCATTGCAGAGCTGGGCGGCCAGCGTCTTGTTGTGGGCGATCACGAGCGCCGGGCGCTGGACCTGCTCGATCGTGAAGGCCATCGTTGCCGTCTTGCCCGCCCCGGTCACCCCCAGCAGGGTCTGGAAGCGATCCCCTGCTCTGATCCCGCCCGCCAGCTTGTCGCGGGCCTGATCCTGGTCGGCGACCGGCTGGTAAGCGTGGTTGACCCTGAAGTCCGGCACCCACCCGAGACTAGCGCCGCCGGAGGATCTCCTGGACCTGCGCCATCAGTCCCGCCCCGAGGTCGGGCCAGGTGACGCGCAGAGACTGGATGCCCTCGACCGCCAGGGCCCGGTCGCGGCGGCGGTCGGCGTGGAAGGCGTGGCGGGTGTGGTGCGTGGCGGCGCCGTCGAATTCGAGCGCCAGTGTCGCTTCGGGCCAATACACGTCGAGCTCGTAGCCGGCGATCCAGACGTTGAACTGCGGCTGGGGAACAGAGTGCGCCGCAGAGCGTCTTCAGGCGGCGCTCCGCTTTGCTGCGCAGGAAATGCGGCTCGGGTCGATAGGCGGTGAGGACCCGGCGGAGCCGGTGCCTTCCGGTGCGGCCGGGCACCCGGGCGATGGCCTCCTCGAGCTTCGTGAGGTCGAACACTCGCCGCACCTCCGCTTCGTGCACCGCCTCGGCGAGCCGCTCCTCACCGAGAACGTCGGCGAGGTCCACGAGGGTGCGGGCGACGCTGGTGGTCGGGATGCCTTCGACGACGGTGCGGTCGGCTGGGTGGATTGCGCGGGAGCGGTGGACGGTAATGCCGGGCCTCGGGCTCCGCGAGCGAGGCGCGGTCACCTCGACTTTCGCCGAGCTCCAGCGGATCAGGCCATGGGTGGCGCCGGCGTCCCGGTGGCTGAGGAGCGCCCCGGGGCCACAGGCATGAACAGCTGCGATGAGGTGGGAGTTACGCGTGAGGCCCATGTGACCGACGGCGTAGACGCCGCGGTGAAGCGGGTACAGCCGCTTCGCCCGTAAACGCGCCTCGATGCGGTGGCGAGTGAGCCCAAGCTCACGAAGCTGCGCCAAGGAGATCACCCCGTGCTGGCGGCCGGCAACCGCCCCGATCACCTCATCCCATGAGTGTGGGCCGTGATTTCCGGGATATCGCCGGGATGTACGGCCCACACGCCGAGGTTGCCAGCGGGTGTGTGACGCGTGGGCTACGTACGTGACAATTGGGCGCGTGGCGGTTGTGATCGCATCGGCGTTGGACAAGGACGTGGCGGGGGCTCCGCTGTTCCGCGGCGTGTCGTTCAAGCTCGAGCGGGGCGATCGCATGACGCTCGCGGGGCGCAACGGGGCGGGCAAGACCACCCTGTTGCGCATGCTCGCCGGCCAGAGCGGGGTCGGCGGCGGCGAGCTGGTCTTCGAGAAGGGCGCCCGCATCGCGCTGCACGACCAGCGACCACCGAGGGAGCGCGGCCTCACGCTCAGGGACTACGTGCTCGCCGGCTGCTCCGACCTGGTTGCCCTCGAGCAGCGCCTGCGGGACCTCGAGGCCGAGATGGCGGCGCGGCCGGACGACGCCCGCGTGCTGGAGCGGTACGCGGGGGCCCAGACCCGTCTGGAGCACGCCGGCGGCTGGAATTGGCGCGCACGCGCGCTCGTTCCGCTGCACGGCTTGGGGTTCGCGCAGGATGCCCTGGAGCGGGGGCTTCGGACCTTCTCCGGCGGTGAGCTCACGCGGGCCTCGCTGGCGCGGTCGCTGGCGGGCGACCCCGACCTGCTGCTGCTCGATGAGCCCACCAACCACCTGGACATCGCCTCGCTCGAATGGCTCGAGGGTTACCTCACCAGCCTCGACGCCGCCGTAATCCTGGTCGCCCACGACCGCTGGTTCCTCGAGGCGGTCGGCACCTCGGTGCTGGAGCTCGAGGCCGGGCGGGCGCGCTTCTTCGGTGGTCCCTGGCACGCCTGGCGCCGCGAGCTGGCCGCGCGCGAGATCGCCCTTGGCAAGGCCATCGAGAAGCAGCAGCGCGAGATCGCGCGCATGGAGCGCTTCGTCGAGCGCTTCCGCTACAAGGCCACCAAGGCGCGCCAGGCCCAGTCGCGCGTGAAGCAGCTCGACAAGATCGAGCGAGTCGAGCGCGACCCGCGCGACACGCGCTCGCTTGGCTTCAGCTTCGGGGCGGCGGAGCGCACCGGTCGAGTGGTGCTCGAGCTCGATGACGGACGCCTCGAGGTGCCTGGCCGCACGCTGCTCGAGGATGGCGAGCTCTGGCTGGAGCGCGGCGAACACGTGTCGCTGGTCGGACCCAACGGCGTGGGCAAGACGACGCTGATCGAGGCGCTCGCCGACCGACGCCCGCTGGACGGCGGCCGGCTCAAGACCGGGCACAACGTCAAGCTCGGCTTCCTCTCCCAGCACACCCAGGAGCTCGGCTCGACCGGCACGGCGCTCGAGGCCGCCCAGCGCGCGACCGGCCTCACTCCGGGCAAGGCACGTGCGCTGCTCGGCCGCTTCCTCTTCTCCGGCGAGCAGGCCGAGAAACCGCTCGACGGCCTGTCGGGCGGCGAGCGGCGCCGGCTCTCCCTGGCCGTGCTCGTGGCATCCGAGACCAACGTCCTGATCCTCGACGAGCCCACCAACCACCTCGACCTCGACGCCCGAGAGGCGCTCGAGGACGCGCTGCAGGCGTTCGAGGGTGCCTTGCTGCTCGTCTCCCACGACCGCGCGCTGCTAGATGCCGTCGGCAGCCGGACGGTAGCTTTCGAGGACGGCCGCCTGCGCAGCTACGAGGGCGGCTGGGCGGAGTACGCGCGTGTGCGCGAGGAGCGCCGCGAGGCCGCGTCGGCCGCCCGCCAGGAGCGCCGTGCGGCGAAACCGTCGGGCAACGGGCGCACCGCGGGCACGGGCCCGTCGAAGAACGCCGTCAGGCGCGTCGCGGAGCTCGAGCGGGAGGTCGAGCGCGCCGAGGCGGCGCTGGCCTCGGTCGAGGACGAGCTGGCCGACCCGGGGATGTGGAGCAGCCCGACGCGGCGCGAGCGCGCGACGAAGCGGCACGAGAAGGCCAAGCGAGCCGTCGAGCAGGCGTACGCCACCTGGGAAGAGGCGACGCGCTAGCCGGAGGCGCCAACCCGAAGCCAATCGCCGAAGGGGGTCCGGGGCGCGAGCCCCAGGCTGTCCTCAGTCCAGCAGGCTGGGCTCGCCCCGCGCGATGCGGTACGAGAAGCGCTTGTCCGGCAGCGCCTTGCGTGACGCGGTCTTGACCGTGTCCACCCGGCGCAGCTTGCAGCTGAGTCCCTTTTGCGTCGCCTCGACCAGGCCGTAGCCGTGATGGTCGAACTCGGCGTCGACTGCCCACGGGTTGGTCGACCTGAGCAGGTCGATGATCGACTCGGGCGTGTTCGGGTTGTACGGGTCGGCGCCCGGCAGGATGCCGCCGCCGCCCTCGCCCAGCCCGGGCGAGGAGATCGATCCGCCGACGAACTCGGTCGCCACCGGCTTCTTGTCGTCGTTGTCCACGCGCACGTCGCCCGCCACGAAGGTGTGGATGTCGCCGGTGACGAACACCACGTCCTCGATCTTCTTGCGGCGGAGGTGTTGCAGCAGCTCGCGGCGCTCGCGCGGGTAGCCCTGCCAGGAGTCGAACCCGATGTAGTCGCCGCCCGGGTAGATCGTGGGCATGACCATCACCTGGTTGGCGAGCACCTTCCAGGCCGCGGGCGAGCTCGCCAGGCGCTTCTTGACGAAGTTCATCTGGCGGCGCCCGAGGAAGTTGCGCGGCGCGTTGAGGTCGTCGCAGGCGGGCCCGATCTGGGCGTCGCCGCAGGGCTGGTCGGCCCGGTACTGGCGCTGGTCGAGCATCACCAGGTCCACGGTGCGCCCGAAGCGCAGCCCGCGGTAGATGCGGTTGTTGCCCGGGCCCTTCGCGCCGTAGGTCGGCATGCTCTCGAAGAAGGCGCGGTAGGCGACGTCGCGCCGGCCCTGCGCGTAGCGCAGCTCGGGCGCCAGGCCGCCGGTCGGCCCGGCGCCGCCGGCGTAGTTGTCCTGCACCTCGTGGTCGTCCCAGATCGAGATCATCGGGAAGCGCGAGTGCATGCGCCGCAGCGCGGGGTCCGTGCGATAGAGGGCGTACTTGGCGCGGTACTGCTCGAGCGTCTCGGAGACGCCGATGGGGTCGGTGCGCACGCCGCCGCGCCCGTCGTTAGCCGCGTAGTAGACCTCGGCGTAGATGTAGTCGCCGAGGTTGACGACGAAGTCGATGTCCTCGTCGGCCACCAGCGCCTGGGCGTTGAAGTGGCCGAAGGTGTAGTCCTGGCACGAGAAGAACGCGAAGCGGACCGGCTCGCGCGAATCGGGCGGCAGCGCGGTGCGGAAGCGCCCGATCGGGCTCTCCTCGCCGCGCGTGGAGAAGCGGTACCAGTACTCCTCGTACGGGCGCAGGTTGACGACCCGCGACTTGACCGAATAGGCCGAAGTTGCCGAGGTGCGGACCAGGCCGCGCGCCACGACGTTGTGGAAGCCGCGGTCGCGCGCGACCTCCAGCTCGACCGTACCGCTGCCCTCGACGTCGGTGAGCCGTGTCCAGACGGTCACGCCGTCCGGCGTCGGGTCGCCCGACAGGACCCCCTCGGCAAAGCGACCACCGCGCAGGCTCGGACGCTTGCGCCGGGGCGCGGCGAGCGCGTTGGGACCTGTCAGCGCGGCGGCGGCGGCAAGGCCGCCGGCCCCTGCCAGGAAGCCACGGCGAGAGTGTGCGAGTCCCTCGGGCAAGGCCGGGCCAGCCTATAGGCGATCCGCAAACGCGCCAGAGACAACCGACCCGCGACTACAGCCCGAGCTCGTTCCCGTAACGGTCTCGGTACTGCCCACGGCGCTCCTGCACGTTGTGGACGTAGGCGCGCGTCTCCGGGAACGGGATGTGGCGGGCGCTGTCGAACTGGTCCGGCCCGCCGGCCCGCTCGACCCACCTGTCCACGTTGGTCTGGCCCGCGTTGTACGCGGCGACCGCCAGCGTCTCGTTGCCGTCATAGTGGTCGATCAGATAGCGCAGGAACCAGGCTCCGTAGGCGATGTTGATCTGGGGCGTGGCCAGATCCTCCTGCTCGAAGCGGATGCCCCCCGAGCGCCGCGCGATGAAGTCGGCCGTCTCCGGGGTGATCTGCATCAGCCCGCGCGCGCCCGCGTGCGAGGTCTGGTCGCGGAAGCGCGACTCCTCGTAGATCACCGCGGCGATCAGCGCCGCGTCCACATTCTTGTCGGAGGCCTGCTGGCGGATGATGTCGTCGTGGTGCAGCGGGAGCGTGAGCTCGCGCACCGCTTCGCCGAGCGGCCCGGCCCCGGTGACCAGCGCCGCCACGGAGGCTCCCAGCACAGCGGCGAGCACGACCAGCGCCGTGCGGCGGCGCCTGCCACGGGCTCGCGAGGGACGCCGTGCGATGCGGGCGGCGTGTGAACTCACTGCTCGTCGAGTTTTGCAAGTACGCGGGACAGCGTCTGCTTCAACTCCTCGAGGGACCCGTCGTTGCGGACCGTGAAGTCCGCTCTGTCCGCCTTTTCCTGCTGCGTCAGCTGCCGTCCGGTGCGCTCGGCGACGGCCGCGTGACCGCGGGCACCGGCTCGCTGCTCGCGGATCCCCTCGTCGGCCACCACCGCGATCGTGCTGTCGAAGACGACCTCCATGCCCGACTCGAAGAGCAGCGGCACCTCCACGACGGCAACGCGGCCATCCCCCACCTCGGCCCGCCAGGCCGCCACGCGCTCACCGACGCGCGGCCAGAGCACTCCCTCGAGCCAGGCGCGCGCCTCGTCGTCCGCGAAGACGCGCTCTGCGATCTTGGCGCGATCGAGCCGGCCGTCCGGGGCCACTTCCGGGCCCAGCCGGGCGACCAGGGCCCGGATCAGGTCGTCGCCCTCGAGCAGCTCGTGCACCACGGCGTCCGTCGAGAGCGTGGCCGCGCCGAGGTCTCCGAGCAGTCGCAGAGCCTCCGACTTGCCGGCGCCCAGACCGCCGGTCAGCCCCACGAACGGGGCCATGAGCTACTCCTCGGGTTGCTCGGCGGGAGCGTCGGCGGCGGCGGGAGCGTCATCTGGCGCGGGCTCCTCGGCGGACGCCTCTTCGGAAGCGGGCGCTTCCCCTGCGAGCTCGTCCTCGGCAGCGGGCGCCTCGGCCTCCGCGGCGGGCGCCTCTGCGTCCGGCAGCGGCGGCGCCTCCTCGGCGGTCTCCGCCGAGCCGAAGTCGGCCACAGCGGCGCGCAGGTCGTCGACACCGCTCACCTGCGGGCCGGCGAACACGTCCTCGGACAGGCCGAGGTCCGGCACGTCGCCGATCTCCTCGCTCACGCCAGCGGCGGCAGCGCCCGCGGCGGCGGCGGACGTGATGTGCGCCAGCTGCTCGGCCACCCGCTTCACGCTGAGCGATAGGCGGCGGCGCTCCGAGTCGATCTCGAGGATCTTCACGCGCACGTCCTGGCCCGGCTCGAGGATCTCGCGCGGGTTCTCGACGTGGTGGTGCGCCAGCTCGCTGATGTGGACGAGCCCCTCGACCCCCTCCATGATCTCGACGAAGGCGCCGAAGGTGACCACCTTGGTGACCTTGCCCTCCAGCTCATCGCCGACCCGGTAGGTGTCGATCACCCGCTGCCAGGGGTCCTCTTGGGTCTGCTTGAGGCCGAGCGAGATGCGCTGACGATCGCGGTCGATGTCGAGCACCTTCACCGGCACCACGTCCCCAATCGCGAGGATCTCCGACGGGTGATTCACATGGGACCAGGACAGCTCGGAGATGTGAATCAGGCCGTCGATCCCGTCCAGGTCCACGAAGGCTCCGAAGTCCACGATGTTGGAGATCGCGCCCTCGACGATCATGCCGGGCTGCAGCCGGTCGAGGATCTGCTGGCGGACTTCCTTGCGCTCCTCCTCGAGCACAGCGCGGCGCGACAGCACCACGTTGTTGCGCGAGCGGTTCAGCTCGATCACCTTGCACTCGATTTTGGTGCCGAGGAACTCGTCGAGGTTCTGCACGCGCCGGATGTCGACCAGCGAGGCGGGCAGGAAGCCGCGCACGCCGAGGTCGATGATCAGGCCGCCCTTCACGACCTCGATCACGGTGCCCTCGACGGGCTCCCCTGACTCGGCGGCGGCCTCGATCTTGCGCCAGGCCTTCTCGAAGCGGGCGCGCTTCTTGGACAGCAGCAACCGGCCGTCCTGGTCCTCCTTGGTGAGGACGAGCGCATCGACCTCCTCGCCGAGCTCCACCTCGTCGTGGGGGTCGACCGACTTCCGAATCGACAGCTCGCCGATCAGGATGACGCCCTCGCTCTTGTAGCCGATGTCGACCAGGACCTCGTCCTGGTCGATCTGGACGACCTTCCCGGACACCACGTCGCCCTCCTCGAAGGGCACGATGGTGGCGTCGTAGTTGGGAACGATCTGGCCGTCGACCTCCAGAAGGAGGCCGCCCGAGCCCTCGACGGTCTTGGGGGGTGGTGTAAGCGTCTCTGTCTCTGGCACTGCGGCGACAAGGGTAGCTACATTCCCCGCATGCCGACCCGCCGTACCACGCGCGGTACCGACCGCACTCCTCTGACGGGTGACGTGGACGTCCTGATCTGCGGCGCGAGCTTCGCCGGGCTCGCCGTCGCGCGCGAATTGGCGGGCACCGGGGCCCGGGTACTGATGCTCGACCGTTACGACATCGGCGAGCGCCAGACGTCGGCCTGCGGCATCCCAACCGCGTGGCTGCGCGCCATGGGCCTGATGGGATCGCAGCGGCAGACCTTCGGACGCCTGGTGGTCCACACCCCGCACAGGACGGCGCGCCTGGAGCTCCCATGGACGTTCTCCACGTTCGACTATCCCCAGCTCTGCTCGCTGCTCGCCGAACGGTCGGACGCTCAGTTCGAGACCGCCAAGGTGAGCGGCCGCACCGGCAACACCGTGCACACCGACCGCGGCGACCTGACCGCCCGGGTGGTGGTCGACGCGCTCGGCTGGAGACGTGTGCTCGGCGGCGGCGGCAGCACGCACCCGGATCGGCCGGGTGCGCGCGGATCCGCGTACCAGCCACCCGACGCTCCGCTGTCGCGCGGCCTCGAGGTGCATCCCTGGGGCGCCGGCGAGGAGATGGAGATCTGGATCGACCGGCGCTACGTCCCGGCCGGCTACGGCTGGAGCTTCCCGGCCGGCGACGAGCTGCGCATCGGCGTGGGCTCCTTCGACCCCCGCTTCCACGTCAAGGACACCACCGTCATGCTCGCCGAGGACCTGCGGCGGGACCCCGTCCGCTACCAGGGCAACTGGATCCCGCACCGCCTGCGCGACGCCACCGAGGACGGGGTGTTCTTCGTGGGCGACTCAGCCGGCCACTGCCTGCCGCTGACCGCCGAGGGGATCCGCACGGCGTTCTACTTCGGGATTGCCTGCGGCCGCGAGCTGCGCGCGGTCGTCGAGGGCAACCTGAGCGTGGCTCAGGCGCTGGTGCGCTACGGCGACTTCTCCGCCTCCCACGGGTGGAAGTTCAACGCGCTGCTGCGGGCCCAGCAGCTGGTCCCGCGCGTGGCGCCGCAGCTGCTCGCTCAGGGCCTGCGGGCGATGCAGTCGCGTCGCTTCCTAGACTGGTCGTTCGGGCACTACCTGGCGATCGCGCCGCCCGAGTTCGTGGCGGCTGGGCCGCCGCCGGCGGTCAGGCGCTCGCATGCGCGGGCGGTGGCGGCCTGAGGCCCTCCAGCTAGAGCGGCAGCGGGTGGTAGCGGCGCGGGCCCAGCACCTTGCCGAGCTTCTCGCCGAGCCGCTCGGCCTCGTCAAGCAGCGCGGGCTCGTCGACCGTGAGAACGCGACCTCCTTCGACCACGACGCGACCGGCAACCAGCACGCTCTCCACGTCGGTGCCGACCGCGTAGCGCACCAGCGTTCCGACCGGGTGATAGGCGGGCGTGAGCCGGGTGTTCTCGGCGTCGACCACCACCACGTCGGCCGCCTTGCCCACCTCGAGCGAGCCGATCTCGTGATCCCAGCGCAGCGCGCGGGCGGCGTCGATCGTCGCCATCGTCACGGCGTCCTCGGTGCTGAAGGCCAGGGGGTCATACAGCGGGATCCCGGTGCTCTGCCCGTGCATGACGAAGGCGATCCGCATCACCTTGAAGAGATCGTTGATCACGGTGTCGCAACCGAGTCCGACCGTCACCCCGGCCGTCCGCATGGAGACCACCTTCGTCACGGCCGAGACGATGTCCGTGCAGACGATCGGCGCGTGCGCCACCGCGGCCCCCGCCTCCGCGAGCATCCGGATCTCGCGGTCCGTCGTGAGCATCGCATGGATCGCCAGGAAGCGGTCGTCGAGGGCGCCGATCGTGTTGAGGTGCTCGATCGGGCGCTCTCCGAAGAGCGAGAAGATCAGCTCGATCTCCTCGCGGTCGCGGCTGATGTGGCACATCACGCCCGTGTCGTGCTCCGCGGCGAGCTCCTTGGTGGCGAGGAAGCGCTCGTCCGAGCACGACGGCAGGCCGAGGTTGTGGATGTAGGGCCGCAGACGGCCCTCCCCCTCCGAGCTCCAGCGGGCGAGCCACGCCTCGGTGGTGGCCAGGTCCTCGCGCAGGGCGCCCGGGTTGTCCTCGAAGCTCGACCGCTCGTCGATCTGCGCGTAGTTCGAGGCGAGCCGGGAGGTGCGGTCGCCCAGCCCGCGCGCCATGGCGCAGCGGATGCCCGTGTCCATCACCGCGCGCGCGATCGGCTCCTCGTGCTCGAGGGTGCACGTCGTCTCCGCGACGGTCGTGACGCCCGCTCGCAGCAGCTGGGAGATCCCGAAGCGCGCGCTCACGTCGGCGTCGTGCCGGTCCATCGCCATCTCGCAGGGGATGTAGACGCGATAGATGTTCGGGTAGTCCTCGAGCGCGTACTCACGCACCAGTGCCTGGGCGAGGTGGTTGTGGCAGTCGATCAGCCCAGGGAGCACGATCCGCCGCTTGCCGCCGAGCGTCCGCTCCGCCTCGTGACTGGCGCGCACGTCATCGGCGGCGCCGACGGCCACGATGCGGTCGCCCTGCACGGCGACGGCGCCGTCGCGGATCACGCGCCTGCCGGGGTCCATGGTGATGATCGTCCCCTCGATCAGGAGATCGGCGGATTCAGGCATCGAGCCCTCCCTGGTCCGGTGATGTGATGTCCTCGCGCAGCACGCGGGTGCGCTCCACGAGCCGCCCGCGGCGGAAGACAAACCGGTCCTCCGTCGCGGTCGCCACGACCTCCTGCAGCGAGCCGCCGGCCACGGCCAGCAGCTCGGCCGGCCGGCCGGGCGCGATCACGGCGGCCGGCAGGCCGATCGCCTCCCGGGCGCCCTCGCTGACGAGGCGGTAGGCGGTCGGGATGTCGAGCTGTCCGCCCAGCACGAGCAACCCGGCGGTGTGCAGCGGGTCGCCGCAGCCGAGTGGGTGAAAGAAGTCCTGGACGTTGTCCCCGCCTCCGGCCACGGTCACCCCGGCATCGAGCAGCGCCTTCAGGGCGGTGATGCCCCGAGGCGTCGCGGTACGGACGTCGCGAGCCTGCAGGTGCAGGTTGGTCGCCGGGCACGAGATCACCGCAAGTCCGGCCCGGGCCACGTCGCCGGCCAGGCGGTCCTGGACGGCGGCGCTCTGGAGCCCGAGGCTCACGCAGTGGCTCGCCGTGACCGGTTGGGGAAGGCCGGCGGCCGTCATGCGGGCCAGGTCCGCGAGGTCCATCGACAACGGGCGCATGTGCTCGTCCATGTGCAGGTCGACGGGCCGCTCGAACTCCGCCGCGAGGTCGAGGCAGACGCGGATGTGGCCCACCGGGTCGGCGTCGATGTGAGGAGCCCCGCCCACCACGTCCACGCCGAGCTGGAGCGCGCCCCGCAAGAGCTCGCGGTTCTCGGCCCCCGCGGGGCCCGCGAGCGGATAGGTGAGCGCGACCACCTGGATGTCCATCAGCGGGCGCAGACGCTCCCGGACCTCGATCAGGGCACGCGCCGCGCGCAGCTCGATGCCCTCCCCCACGTCCACGTGCGTGCGCACGGCGGTCGCACCGCGCGAGAGGCAGGTGCGCGCTGCCGCCTCCGCGCGGCGCGCCACGTCCTCGACCGTGAGCGTGCGCCGGTGCTCGTGCCAGGCCTCGATCGCGCTGTCGAGGTCGCCGGCCTGCACGTGCACCCGGTCGGCGGTGAGCGCCTTGTCGAGATGCGCGTGGGGCTCGGCCGGAGCACCGAGCAGCACGTAGCCCGTCAGGTCCAGCGCGCCCGCCTCCGCGGACGCTCCCGCGGGCCGGACCTCGGCGATCCGGTCGCCATCGAGGCGCACGTCCGCCGTGGACCCGTCGCTCAGGCGTGCGTTTTGCAGCAGCATCAGATCGGAGTGGTGCGGGGGCCCGCCGGGCGGCGGACCCCCACTCCGTCCCTCAGGTGCCGTCGACGTACGGCACCTTGAACTCGCCACTCTCGATCTGCGCGCGGACCTCCTCCATCTGGTCCATCACGTCAGCGGGGATCTCCTTGACCGAGTAGCCCTCGTTGAGCTGGAGGTCGACGCCGCCGTCGGCCAGGCCGAACTCATACCGCTTGGCCGGACGGAAGGAGCCGTTGCGCACGTCCTCCACGGCGGCCTCGAAGTAGGGATCGAGGTTGTAGATCACCGAGCCGACGATGTTCTTCGGCGCCTGTGAGTCCATGTTGCCCACGTAGCCGAAGCCGCTGATGTCGGCCTCCTTGATCGCCTGAGCCATGCCGGTGGCCGGGCCTCCGCCGCATGCGATCACGACGTCGGCATCCTGGTCGATCTGCGCCTCGGTGGCCTGCTTGCCCTTCGCCGCGTCGTTCCAGTCGCCGATGTAGGCGTCGATCATCTTCACCTGCTTGTTGGTGCGCTTGGCACCCGCCTCGAACGCCTCGAGCTCCGCGTGGCAGAGCGGGACGTCCTGGCCCGCCGATCCGCCGATGGTGTTGGACTCCGTGATGCCGCCGGCGAGCATGCCCGCGAGGTAGGCCCCCTCGTAGATCGGCTCCTCCAGGATCGCCACGTTGTCCTTGAGCTCGAAGGCGAAGCTGGCGATGTTCACGTCCGGGAACTGCTCCGCGACGTCGAACACGGCGTCCTGGTAGGTCGAGTGCGCCAGCAGCAGCTCCGTGCCGCCCTGTGCGTACTGGGCCAGCACGCGCGTCACGCCGGCGGTGTCCTGCGGCGCGTTCGTCGTCACCTCGAGGTCGATGGCGCCGGCCGCCTCGAGCTTCTTGGCAGCATCGAAGCCCTGCTTGCACCACGTGTCGCTGGTGGGGCACGGCAGCACGATCGCCGTCTTGACCTTGTCCGCGCCTGCGTCGGCCTGTTCGCCGGCGTCGCCCCCTCCGCCGTCGTCGTCATCGTCGTCCCCGCATGCGGCGATGGTCACGGCAAGTGCCGCCACCGCCAGCAGGAGCGCGACCGTCTTCCAAGTTATGCCTCTCATCTCTAACTCCTCCTCGAGCTACCAGGGCCAGGGGAACCTGCTGCAGCGATCTCTATGCGCTCACCCCCTTCCGGAAGGGAGCACCGAGAGCGCCCGGCTGGGCGTCGCGACCCGCCCACACGGTCGCCGCGACCATCACGATCAGCGTGACCACGTAGGGCAGCGCCGCGAAGATCTCGGTCGGCACCGTCGACGCGATGCCACCGCTGACCGCCTGCACGCGGATCTGCAGCGCATCGGTGAAGCCGAACACGAAGGCCCCCCCGAGCACGAGCAGCGGGTTCCACCGCCCGAAGATCACGAGGGCGACCGCTATCCATCCGCGCCCCGCGCTGACGTTCGTCTCGAACAGGTTGAGCTGCCCGAGCACGAGCACCGCGCCGCCCATGCCCGCCATTCCGCCTCCGATCAGCAGCGCCAGCCAGCGGGTGCGGGCCACCGACACCGCGGCTGCATCCGCGGCCGCCGGGCTCTCCCCGACGGCGCGCACCGACAGCCCGAAGCGGGTGCGGGTAAGCAGCAGCGCGACCGCGATCGCCAGCGCGACGGAGATGTAGAAGAGGACGTTCTGCTCGAAGAGCACCGGACCGACGCCGGGGATCTCGTGCAGCAGCGGGATGTCCACGTCGGCGATCCCCCCGATCGTGGGCTGCTCCTCGCCCCCGAACAGCTCCTCGAACGTGAAGGCGGTGATCCCCTGCGCCAGCAGCACGATCGCGATCCCGTTGATGATCTGCTCGGTCCCGAGGGTGACGCTCAGGAACGCCATCAGCGCCCCCAGGCCGACGCCGATGGCGATGCCGGCAAGCGCCCCCAGCGCGACGCTCTTCGCGTAGTAGGCCACCAGGAAGGAGGCCAGCGCCCCGGAGAGCAGCATCCCCTCCACCCCGAGATTGAGGATCCCGGCGCGCTCGACCACGGTCTCGCCCACCGCCGCCAGCGCCGTTGGCATGGCGAAGGCCACCGAGGAGCTGAGCAGCACCACGAGCGCGCCGGGGCCGAAGATCTCCCCCCAGTCCATCAGCCCCTCGCCAGGCGGTCGGCGATCAGCAGGAACACCACGAACACGCCCGGGATGGCGAGCACGATCGCGTAGGGCAGCCCTTCGGTGACGCTCATGGCCTGGCCGCCGCTCTGGAGCACCGCGATGAACACCGCGGCGAGCAGCACGCCCGTAGCGTTCAGGCGGCCGAGCAGCGCGACCACGATCGCGGTGAAGCCGTAGCCCTGGGAGATGCCGAGGTCGAGCCGCTCGGAGACCCCCAGCGTCTGCAGTACGCCGGCCAGGCCGGCCAGGCCGCCGGAGATCAGCATCAGGGCCATCACCATCCGGCGCGAGCTCACGCCCGCGGCGCGCGCCGCCTCCGCGTTGAAGCCCAGCATCCGCACCCGCATGCCGAACGGCGTGCGCGCCATCAGGTAGGCGGCCAGCGGAACCAGCGCGATCGCAAGGAACACGCCGACGTGCACGGCCAGGTCGGGCAGCACCGGCAGCGCCGCGTTGGGGTCGATCGATCGGCCCTGCAGGTCGGGCGAGCCGGGAGCGCGCAGCGGCCGGCGCACGCAGTAGGTGAAGATCAGGATCGCGACGAAGTTCAGGAGCAGCGAGGTGATCACCTCGTTCACGCCCCAGCGCGCACGCAGCACGCCGACGATGCCGCCCCATGCCGCCCCCGCGGCCATCCCCGCGAAGATGGACGCCGCTATCAGCAGCGGGTCGAACGCCACCGGCAGGAAGATCGCGACCACGCCGCCGGCCAGGGCGCCCATGAACAGCTGCCCCTCCGCGCCGACGTTGTAGACGCGCCCGCGGAACGCCAGCGCCAGGCCCAACCCCATGATCAGCAGCGGGACCGCCAGCACAAGCATCTGCCCGATCGCGTAGGGACTGCCAAACGCGCCGTCGATCAGCGCGCCGTAGGCCGACACCGGCTCGCCGCCCGCGATCAGCACGAGCACTCCGCCCACCACGAGCGACAGCAGGACCGCTCCGAGCGACGACAGTCCCGCCCTCAGCCGCCGGCTCTGCGGTGGCAGCCACAGGGGCCGGGTGGCGGCCTGGCTGACAGACATCTAGACGGGCCCTTCCGCGGCGGCCGCCGCCCTGGGGGGCCCGCCGTTCGACGCCCCGCCCATGGCGAGCCCGACCTTCTCGCGGTCGAGCCGCTCGCGCGACCAGTCCGCCACCAGCCCGCCGCGGTACATGACGCAGCAGCGGTCGGCCATGCTCATGACCTCGTCGAGGTCGGTGGAGATCAGGAGGATGGCGACGCCGCAATCCCGTGCGGCGGCGAGCTGCTCCCAGACGAACTCGATCGCACCGACGTCGAGGCCGCGGGTGGGCTGGGCGGCAACGAGGCAGCGCAGCTCCCGACTCAGGGTGCGGGCGAGCACCAGTCGTTGCGCGTTGCCGCCGGAGAGCGTGCCTGCGAGCTGCTCGGGGCCGGAGACCTGGATCGAGAAGCGCTCGATCAGGTCGGCGGCGTGCTTCGCGATGGCTTGGCGATCGAGCCGCAGCTCGGTGCCGAAAGGGGGCCGCCCGAGCCTGTCGAGCGCCAGGTTCTCCGCCACCGACAGCTCCCGGATCAGGCCGCGGCGGTAGCGATCCGAGGGCACCAGGCCCATCCCGAGCCGCATCCGCTCGGCCGGCTCGCAGCGGGTCACGTCACGGCCGTCGAGCGTCACCGTGCCTGCCTCGGGGGCGCGCAGGCCGAACACCGCCTCCTCGAGCTCGGGCTGGCCGTTGCCCTCCACACCCGCGATTGCGAGGATCTCACCGGGGGCGACCGAGAACGACACGTCGTGCAGCGCTGTTGTGCCCCGGTCGCCACGCGCCTGGAGGCCTTCCACCTCGAGCACGGGCGCGGCCGACTCGCGCTGCCGCAGCGCTCGGCCCTCGCCGGCGGTCGGGGCCTCGCCCGCCACGACGCGCATCAGCCGCACGTCGCGTCCGACCATCATGCGGGCGAGGTCCTCCGCCGAGCTGTCGGCCGGCTTCAGCGTCCCGACCCGCTCGCCCCGTCGCAGCACGGTGATGCGATCGGCCCACTCGATCACGTCCTCGAGGTGGTGGGTGATGAAGACGATCGAGGCGCCCTCGGCGGCCAGCGCACGCAGCTTGGGGAACAGCCGCTGGGTCTCGGGCGGCGTGAGCGTGGCCGTCGGCTCGTCCAGGACGAGGATGCGCGCGTCCCGGTAGAGGGCCCGCAGGATCTCCACTCGCTGCTGCTCGCCGACCGAGAGCTGCCACACGCGGGCATCCGGATCGACGTCGAGGCCGTAGCGGTCGGCGAGCGCGCGCAGCCGGGCGGAGACGGCCGCGAGCTCGCGCCTGCGCAGCAGCGGGCCGCCGCGCTGCCCCAGGACCATGTTCTCCGCCACCGTGAGCGTGGGGACGAGCTTGAAGTGCTGGTGGACCATGCCCACCCCGGCGGCGATGGCATCGTGCGGGCTGCGGAAGTTGACCTCTCGGCCGCCCACCGAGATCGCGCCCGCGTCGGGCGAGAACATGCCGTAGAGCACGTTCATCAGGGTGGTCTTGCCGGCGCCGTTCTCCCCGAGCAGCGCGTGGATTTCGCCCGGCCGCAGCTCGAGGTCCACGCCCGCGAGCGCCTGGACGGCGCCGAAGCGCTTGACCACGCCGCTCATGGCGACGCTCAGCTCCACGGCGCCGGCTCCAGAGCCACTTCGCCGATGAAGCGCCGGACCGTCTCGTCGATCGCACCGCCGCCCGCCGCGAACGGCACGATCGCGACCTGCGAGATCTGCGGGACGGCCTCGAGCAGCGCGCGCAGGCGGGCGCGGCACGTCTCGGGCGTCCCTGCCAGGCCGAAGCGGCGGACCAGCTCGGGCGCCAGGGTGCGGCCGGCTTCGGTCACGTCCTCGCGAGCCAGGCTCCAGTCGCGCGCCGCCATCACGCGTGCGAACCGGTCGGGCATCTGGATGCCCAGCTCACCGAGCACGGGACGGCTCGTGACCAGGGAGGTCGCCGCCATCGGCCGGATCGCGTCGAGCGCGTGGTCCTCGTCGTCCGCCACGCAGGTGTAGAGCCAGGCGGTGAGACGCACGTGGTCGAGCGCCCGGTCCGCGCTCTCGGCCCCCGCCGCGATCCGCCCCAGCGCGTACCCCCAGCCCTCGGGGGTGGCCACGTTGCCCACGATAACGCCGTCCGCCACGGCACCCGCCAGCTCGAGCATGCGCGGCCCGCGCGCACCCAGGTAGATAGGCAGGCGCGCCCGCGGCGCCGCGAAGTCGAGTCGCGCGTCGCGGGCTCGCACCACCCTCCCCGCGACGCTCACCGTCTCGCCCGCCCAGAGCGCCCGGATCAGCTCGATCGCCTCCCTCAACGCGGTCGCTGGGGCCGTGCGTTCGATCGCCAGCGTGCGGTGGTTCGTGCCGCCGGCGCCCAGGCCCAGCACCGCCCGTCCGCCCGACAGTTCGTCGAGCGTGGCCATCGCGGTAGCCAGCAGCGCCGCGTGCCGGCTGTACGGATTCGTCACGCCCGGACCGAGCCGGATGTGCTCGGTGCGCTCCGCCATCGCGGCGAGCAGGGTAAACGGGTCGCGCTCGAGCCGCTCGTCGTTGACCCACAGCCAGCGGTAGCCGAGGCGCTCGGCCTCGACCGCCAGGGCGAGCAGCTCGCCGGCCGGGGCGGTGGGCGGGAGCCCGAGGGCGTACTCCACCTCGCTCACCCGGGTCACTCCCCGATCTCGATTCGCAGGTCCAGGAAGCCGTCCACCCACAGGCGCTGGCCGGGATGCACCAAGACCGTCGTGTCCTCCGCCTCGACCAGCGCCGGGCCGGTCAGCTCGTTGCCGGGCCGCAGCCGCTCCGCGCTGTAGACGCGCGCAGTCTCGAAATCCGCCGGCTCCGGCAGGTAGAGCGCGCGCTCGCCGCGCAGGGCGGCGGCCGCGTCGGGGCCCTCGTCCGGCAGCGGCGCGGTCTTCGGGAGCGGCAGGCCGGCAACCCCCTCGACCGTGAAGGTCATGGCCTCGACGCCCGCCTTGCGGTAGGCGGTGCCAGGGCCGTACTTGGCCTCGTAGCGCTCGATGAACCGCTCGATCACGCGCTCGCCGCCGTCGTCGGCGTCGAGGTCGGCCTCCTCTACCGGCACGCGCAGCGCGTGCACCTGGCCGCTGAACTGCAGCTCCACGAAGCGCTGCAGCGACAGGCCCCCGGTGGGCAGCCGCTCGTTCTCGAACTCACGCTCCAGCGACGCCTCGAGGTCCCGGAAGCGCTCGCTCCAGCGCCCCAGGTCGAAGGGCGCACGCGACGGATCCGAGCCCACGAC
>JACCSF010000224.1 GCA_013813135.1 Thermoleophilaceae bacterium
GGGACGCGCAGTCCGCGCGAACGGCTGGGCGTGGTGGTCTCCGACAAGGCGGACAAGACGATCACGGTCCAGATCGACACCGCCCGCCAGCACCGCACCTACGGCAAGATCGTGCGCAGCTCGTCCACCCTGCACGCTCACGACGAGGCCAACGACGCCAATGCAGGCGACACGGTGCGCGTGGTCGAGAGCCGGCCGCTCTCCCGTACCAAGCGCTGGCGCCTGGTCGAGGTAGTGGAGCGCGCCCGATGATCCAGCAGGAGACGCGGCTGAGGGTCGCCGACAACACCGGCGCCCGCGAGATCCTCTGCATCCGCGTCTCCGGTGGGTCCAAGCGCCGTTATGGCGGGGTGGGCGACGTGATCACGGCCACCGTCAAGCAGGCCATCCCGCACGGATCGGTCAAGAAGGGTGAGGTCGTGAAGGCGGTGATCGTGCGCACACGCAAGGAGTTCGGGCGTGACGACGGCACCTACATTGCCTTCGACGAGAACGCCGCGGTGCTGATCGACGAGGCCAACAACCCGCGTGGGACGCGCATCTTCGGCCCCGTCGCCCGCGAGCTGCGCGACCGCAACTTCATGAAGATCGTCTCCCTCGCGCCGGAGGTGCTCTAGCGATGGCCGCCCTCAAGGTCCGCAAGGACGACACCGTGCGCATCATCGCCGGCAAGGACAAGGGCAAGACCGGCCGCGTGCTGCGGGTCGACCCGCGCAAGGAGAAGGTCTTTGTGGAGGGTGCCAACATCATCAAGCGCCACACCAAGCCGCGCACCCTGCGCGACACCCAACGCGCCCAGGACCTCGGTGGCATCGTCGAGATGGAGGGCCCGATCCACGTCTCGAACGTGATGCTGATCGACCCCGACTCCGGCGAGCCGACGCGGGTGAGCGTCAAGCGTGAGGGCGGTCGACGCGTGCGCGTGGCGAAGAAGTCGGGCAAGGAGATCGACTGATGGAAGCCTCGGCACAGGCCGCCGTCCCGCCGCGGCTCAAGGAGCGCTACGAGCAGGAGATCCGTCCGAACCTCCAGCAGCGCTTCAGCTACTCCTCCGTTATGGAGGTGCCGCGCATCGAGAAGATCACCCTCAATATGGGGGTCGGCGAGGCCAAGCAGGACTCGAACATGCTCGACGCCGCCAAGGAGCAGCTGGCCACGATCGCCGGCCAGCAGCCGAGCGTGCGCCTCGCCCGCAAGTCGATCGCGGCGTTCAAGCTGCGCGAGGGCATGCCCGTCGGGGTGAGCGTGACGCTCCGCCGCGCGCGCATGTACGAGTTCCTCGATCGCCTGATGTCCGTGGCGATTCCCCGTATCCGCGACTTCCGCGGGCTCAGCCCGCGCTCGTTCGACGGCCGGGGCAACTACTCGATCGGCGTGCGCGAGCAGATCATCTTTCCGGAGATCGACTACGACGCCATCGACCAGGTGCGCGGCCTGGACGTGACGATCACCACATCGGCCAAGACCGACGAGGAGGCCTATGCTTTGTTGCGCGAGCTGGGCATGCCGTTCACGCGCGAGGGAGCGCCCGGGGACGACTCCGAGGCGCGGGAGGCCGCCGAGGAGGAGCAGCGCAAGGAGGAGGCGCGCGCCAGGGCGGAGGCCGAGCAGGCCGCGCTCGAAGAGCTCAAGGAGGAGAACCCGGAGGCGTACGAGAAGCCCGCGCCCGCGGACGAAGAGGCCGAAGAGGGCGCAAGCGAAGGGGCACAGGAGTAAATGGCAAAGACTTCACAGCGGGTCCGCCAGCAGCGTGGATCCAAGTACAAGACGAGGAACTACAACCGGTGCAAGCGGTGCGGTCGCCCGCGCGCGTATCTGCGCAAGTTCGGGCTGTGCCGCATCTGCCTGCGGGAGATCGCCCACGAGGGCATGATCCCCGGGCTCACCAAGTCCAGCTGGTAGCGATGCAGACCGATCCAATCGCCGATTTCCTGACCCGCATCCGCAACGGGTTGCGCGCCGACCACGACGAGGTCGTGATGCCGGCTTCGACTTTCAAGGCCGAGCTGGCGCGCATCCTGGCCGAGCAGGGCTATATCGACAGCTACGAGGTGGAGTCGGCCCGCGTCGGCCGTGCGCTGCGCGTCAAGCTCAAGTACACCGACAACCGGCGGCCGGTGATCCTCGGCATCGAGCGCCTGTCGAAGCCGGGCCGGCGCCAGTACGTCGCCGCCGGTGAGGTGCCGAAGGTCCAGGGCGGCATGGGGACGACGATCCTGTCGACGTCCCGTGGCGTCATGACCGGTCACGACGCGCGGCGCGAGGGCGTCGGCGGTGAGCTGGTCGCCAGGGTGTGGTGACATGAGCCGCATCGGCAAGCAGCCGATTTCCGTGCCCGACGGCGTGGAGATCACGATCGAGCCGGAGCTCGTGAAGGTGAAGGGCCCGAAGGGAGAGCTCGAGGAGCGCGTGTCGCGCCAGATCGGCGTCGAGCAGGACAACGGCGAGATCCGTGTGTCGCGCTCGACCGACCGCGGCGAGCACCGCGCTCTGCACGGGCTCACCCGCAGCCTGATCGCGAACATGGTCGAGGGCGTGACGAACGGATACGAGAAGCGCCTCGAGATCCAGGGCGTCGGCTACCGCGCGCAGCTGCAGGGCAACAAGCTGGTACTGGCGCTTGGCTACTCGCACCCGGTCGAGGTTGACGCCCCGGCCGGCATCGACTTCGAGGTGCCGCAGCCCACGCGGGTCGTGGTGCGGGGCATCTCCAAGCAGGCCGTCGGCGAGGTGGCCGCGATCATCCGCAAGCAGCGTCCGCCGGAGCCCTACAAGGGCAAGGGCATCCGCTACGAGGGCGAGCACGTGGCCCGGAAGGTCGGGAAGCGCGCATGACGGTCAAGACGAGGTCCCAGGCGCGCTTGCGCCGCCGTCGCCGGGTGCGCGCCAAGGTGGAGGGCACGGCGCAGCGGCCGCGGCTGTCCGTGTTCCGCTCGAACCGCGGCATCCAGGCGCAGCTGATCGACGACGTCAATGGTCACACGCTCGCCGCCGTCAACTGGATCGAGAGCGACCTGAAGTCGCTGGCCCGGATGGAGCAGGCCAAGCGAGCGGGCGAGCTGCTCGCCGAGCGCGGCAAGACCGCCGGAGTCGAGGAGTGCGTGTTCGATCGCGGCGGGTACCGCTACCACGGCAAGGTCAGGGCGCTGGCCGACGGCGCGCGCGAGGGCGGCCTGAAGTTTTGATCGCTACGGTGAGTCATCTACATGGCCTCTAGGGACAGGACACGCGACCGCGACCGGGGCTCCGACATGCAGGAGCGGGTCGTCGAGATCAACCGCGTCGCCAAGGTCGTCAAGGGCGGCCGCCGCTTCTCGTTCACGGCGCTGGTCGTGGTCGGCGACGAAAAGTCGCAGGTGGGCGTCGGCTACGGCAAGGCCAACGAGGTCCCCGTCGCCATCCAGAAGGGGGTCGAGCGCGCCCGCAAGGACCTCTTCAAGGTCCCGATGCACGGCTCCACGATCACCCACGAGATCATCGGCGTGCACTCGGCCTCGCGAGTGCTCCTGAAGCCTGCCTCGCCAGGTACGGGCGTGATCGCCGGCGGCGGCGTGCGCGCCGTGCTCGAGCTGGCCGGCATCCACGACGTGCTCTCGAAGTCGCTTGGCAGCCAGAACCCGATCAACCTCGTCAAGGCCACGGTTAACGCGCTGCAGTCGCTGCGAGACGCGCGGCAGGTGGCCGAACTGCGCGGCCTGACCATCGCCGAGGTGCTCGGCCTGGACAGCGCGAAGCCGGAGGCTGCCGTGTCCGAGGCCGCCGGCCGGCCGGCGGCGGAGGATTCCACTAAAGAGGAGACGCCCGCTTGATGGCCGCGCTGCGCATCACCCAGGTCCGTTCGGCCAACGGGTCGAACCGCAAGCAGCGCGAGTCGCTGCGCACGCTCGGCCTGGGCAAGATCGGCCGCACGACCGAGCGCGAGGACCACCCGACGGTGCGCGGCCTGGTCCATTCGGTCCGCCACCTGGTGGAGGTGGCCGATGGCTGAAGGCAAATCCGGGCGCAGCCGGCCGCTTGCGGGCGGCGAGCGCATCGGCCTGCACTCGCTCGCCCCCGCGCGTGGCTCGCGCAAGGACCGCAAGCGCGTCGGCCGCGGGCACGGCTCGGGCACCGGCAAGACCTCCGGCCGCGGCCACAAGGGCGCCGGCGCCCGCTCCGGCGCGAAGAAGCGCGTGCGCTTCGAGGGCGGCCAGAACCCGATCCACATGCGCATGCGCAAGCTGCGCGGTCCGACGAAGAAGACATCGATGCCGTTCGAGAAATTCCGCACGCGCACGCAGCCCGTGAACCTCTCCGACCTCGAGGCGCGCTTTGAATCCGGCGCCGAGGTCACCCCGGAGTCGCTGCGCGGGGCCGGCCTGGCCACGCGCCGCTCCGTGCCTGTGAAGGTGCTCGCCAAAGGCGAGCTCAGCAAGGGTCTCACCGTGCACGCGCACGGCTTCTCGAAGACCGCCCGCGAGAAGATCGAGGCCGCGGGCGGGACCTGCCAGCTTATTGATGACTGACCCCGGACTCAGGCACCCGCGGATGACGCTGCAAACCGTCGCTGGGCCTTCGTCCTCGGGCTTGCCGATGCTCTCCGGGATTGGCTGCGCCCTGCGTCCTTGGGCAGCTCGGCTTTCGCGCCCCCGCGGTCACCTGAGCCCGCGGTCCGCCATCAACGAGGAGTAACGCCGTGCTCCGGACGTTCCTGAACGCGTTTCGGGTCCCCGACATCCGCAAGAAGCTCGCCTTCACGGCGGGGATGCTCGCCCTCTACCGGTTCGGCGCCTACATCCCGGCTCCCGGCATCAATGTCGATGCCGTCGAGCAGATCTCGGAGAATTTCGGCGGCTCGAACATCCTCGGCCTGCTCAACACGTTCTCGGGCGGCTCCCTGCAGCGCTTCGCGATTTTCGCGCTCGGAATCATGCCCTACATCACGGCGTCGATCATGCTGCAGCTGCTGACCGTCGTGATCCCGTCCCTCGACAAGCTCCGCAAGGAGGGCGAGGTAGGGCAGCAGAAGATCACGCAGTACACGCGCTACCTGACCGTCGGCCTCGCCTTCGGACAGTCGATCGGCTACGTCTTCCTGTTCCGGACGTTCTCGAGCGGCAGCGCGGACGTCGTGGAGCAGTTCACCTTCGGCCGGGTCTTCGTCATCGTGATGACGCTCACTGCGGGCTGCGTGCTGCTGATGTGGTTCGGGGAGCTGATCACCCAGCGCGGCATCGGCAACGGCATCTCGCTGATGATCTTCGCTTCGATCGCCTCGGGTCTTCCGAGCGGGATCCAGAAGTGGTGGAACAACTCGGACCAGGTCTTTGTGCTGATGATGCCCTTCCTGGCCCTGGCGATCATCGCCGCCATCGTCTTCATGCAGGAGGGCCAGCGACGCATCCCGGTCCAGTACGCCAAGCGCGTCGTGGGCCGGCGAATGGCCGGCGGCGGCTCGACCTACCTGCCGCTGCGCGTGAACATGGCCGGCGTGATTCCGGTGATCTTCGCCGCGTCGCTGATGGCCTTCCCGCCGACGGTGGGCCAGCTGATCCAGACGAACTGGGCCCAGGACCTGTCGGTCTTCTTCAGCCCCAACGACTGGCCGTATCTGGTCGGCGAGTGCCTCCTGATCATCGTGTTCACCTACTTCTACACGGCGGTCACGTTCAACCCCGTGGAGCAGGCCGACAACCTGAAGAAGTACGGCGGCTTCATCCCAGGGGTGAGGCCAGGCAGACCCACGGCCGAATACCTCGACCGCATCCTCGCGCGGTTGACCTTCCCGGGCGCGCTCTATCTGGCAGCCGTCGCGGCCCTGCCGACGATCCTGCTCAACCAGACGAGCGCCAACTTCTACTTCGGCGGCACGTCGATCCTGATCGTGGTCGGCGTCGCGCTCGACACGATGAAGCAACTCGAGGCGCAGCTGATGATGCGCAACTACGAGGGCTTCCTGAAGTGAGCGAGCGCAACCTCGTCCTGCTCGGCCCTCCCGGGGCCGGGAAGGGCACGCAGGCCGAGCGTCTGGTCGACGACTTCGACCTGCCCTACTACGCGACCGGGAACATCCTGCGCGAGGCCGTGGAGCAGGAGACGGAGCTCGGCAGGAAGGCGAAGGAGTACATGGAGGCCGGCGAGCTGGTGCCGGACGACCTGATCTCCGAAGTGATCGCCGAGCGGCTGGACTCCGGCGAGGCCGACGACGGCTTCCTGCTGGACGGCTTCCCTCGTACGATCGGGCAGGCCGAGATGCTGGAGAAGGCGCTCGACGGCCGCGGGCGCTCGCTCACGGCGGCACTGCTGATAGACGCGCCCGACGTGGAGGTGGTGCGGCGGCTGTCGGGGCGGCGCACCTGCGTGAAGAACAACCACGTCTACCACACCGATTTCGACCCACCGAAGAACGAGGGCGTATGCGACCAGGACGGCTCGCGACTGGTGCAGCGCGACGACGACAAGCCGGAGACCGTCAGGAAGCGGCTGCAGGTCTACCACGACCAGACCGAGCCGCTGATCCAGTGGTACGAAGACCGCGGGCTGCTGCGCCGCTTCGACGGCACGCGCGAGCCCGAAGAGGTCAACAGCCACATACGTGCCACACTGGCCACGCTGGCCCTGGAGGCCGAGATCTAGTGATTCAGCTCAAGACCCCAGAGGAAATCGACCGGATGGCGGCGGCGGGGCGGATCCTGGCGCGCTGCCACGAGATCCTGCGGGCGAAGGCGCGCCCCGGCGTCACCACGGGCGACCTCGACGGCGCGGCCGAGCGGTTCATCCGCTCTCAGGGCGGGGAGTCGGCCTTCAAGGGCTACCGCGGCTTCCCCGGGTCGATCTGCGCGTCGCCCAACTCGATGGTGGTGCACGGCATCCCGGGCTCCGACACGCTCAAGCGCGGCGACATCCTCTCGATCGACATCGGCGTGGTCCTGGACGGCTGGGTGGCCGATGCGGCGATCACGCACGCAATCGGGAACGTCACTCCGATCGCCGGCCGGCTGCTGGCCACGACCAGAGCGGCCCTGTTCGACGCGGTCGAGCAGACCCGCGCCGGCAACAGACTCGGCGACGTCTCGCACGCGGTGCAGAACCGGGTCGAGAACGACGGCTTTGCGGTGATCCGCTCGCTCGTGGGCCATGGGATCGGCCGCGAGATGCACGAGGACCCCCAGATCCCCAACTTCGGCGAGCCCGGTACCGGGCCGGAGCTGGAGGAGGGCATGGTGCTGGCGATCGAGCCGATGGTGAACGTGGGCACTCACCACGTCCAAATGGGTCAGGACAACTGGGCCGTCTACTCGCAGGACGGCTCGCTGGCCGCCCACTTCGAGCACACCGTGGCAGTGACCGCCGACGGCCCGCGAATCCTCACCCCCTGGCACGAGCTGCTGGGCACAGGAGTCGCCCCGGCGGCGGCCTCCGCTTGAGCCCGGACCCCGCGTGGGTCCGGTTGTTGCGCTCCCGTGGCGGGACGGCCCTTATCGCTGCCGTTCAGCGACGAACGAGCTCGGCGCACCAGCCCAAAGAAGCCGCCCCTGCCTGCTACTCTTTTCGGTCGGCGTGGAGCCGTCTCCTGGGCTCCGCGCTGGTCCTCGTTTCGATACGTTCCCGATTCACGGAGCTATGAAGGTCCGCGCCTCAGTCAAGCCAATGTGCGAGAAGTGCAAGGTGATCCGCCGCGGCGGTGCGGTACTCGTCATTTGCCAAAACCCGCGTCACAAGCAGCGTCAGGGGTGACCGGATACTAGATGGCGCGCATCGCAGGCATCAACATTCCCCTCAACAAGAGGGCAGAGATAGGTATGACCTATATCTACGGCATTGGCCGGTCGACCTCGAACAAGGTCCTGGCCGAGGCGGGCGTGGAGCCGGACCGCAAGGTGAAGGACCTGACCGAGGACGAGGTCCGCAAGCTGCGCGAGCAGGTAGACGACCTGCTTGTGGAAGGCGATCTGCGGCGCGAGCGCTCGCAGAACGTCAAGCGGTTGATGGAGATTGGGTCGTATAAGGGCCTGCGCCACCGGCGCAGCCTGCCGGCGAACGGCCAGCGCACGAAGACCAACGCGCGCACGCGCAAGGGCCCCAAGCGCGGCTCATCCGCCGGTGGCGGCAAGAAGAAGATCAGGAAGCACTAGGTAAGGAAGCAGCAGGCGAATGCCCCAGCCTCGACGCCCCCGTGGCGGCCGCAGGCGCGTCCGTAAGAACGTGCCCTTCGGCCAGGCCCACATCAAAACGAGTTTCAACAACACCATCGTGTCGCTGACCGACAAGGACGGCAACGTGATCGCGTGGGAGTCCGCCGGCGGCGCCGGCTTCAAGGGCTCGCGCAAGTCCACCCCGTTCGCGGCGCAGGTGACCGCCGACGCCGCGGCGCGCAAGGGCATGGAGCATGGGCTGCAGAAGGTCGAGGTGTTCGTGAAGGGACCCGGCTCGGGCCGGGAGACCGCGATTCGCTCGCTGCAGGCCGCGGGCCTGGAGATCACCTCGATCAAGGACGTGACCCCGCAGGCGCACAACGGCTGCCGGCCGCGCAAGCGGAGGAGAGTCTGATGGCGCGCGACACGGGAGCCCAGTGCAAGCAATGCCGCCGCGAGGGCATGAAGCTGTTCTTGAAGGGCGAGCGCTGCCTGACCGACAAGTGCGGCGTCGAGCGCCGCGCCTATCCGCCCGGCGATCACGGCCGCGGACGTTCGCGGCAGTCGGAGTACCGACTCCAGTTGCGCGAGAAGCAGAAGGCCCGCCGCTACTACGGCGTGCTGGAGAAGCAGTTCCGCAACTACTACGCCAAGGCGAGCAGGCAGTCCGGCGTGACCGGCGAGAATCTGCTGCGCCTGCTCGAGTCGCGCTTCGACAACGTGCTCGTCCGCCTCGGCTTTGCCGCCTCCCGGCGCCAGGCACGCCAGATGATCTTGCACGGGCACTGGGCGATCAACGGCAAGCGCGTGAACATCCCCTCGTACCAGTTGCGCGAGGACGACGTGATCACGATGAAGCCGAGCGCGCCGGTCGAACCCGTCGTCCGCGAAGCGACAGAGCTGACCTCCGTCGTGCCGGCCTGGCTCCAGGCCGACCACGACGGCCTGACCGCCAAGGTGCTCCGACTCCCTGAGCGGGCCGAGATCACCACGCCGGTCCAGGAGCAGCTCATCGTCGAGCTTTACTCGAAGTAGTGAACGCGAGCGCCCCGGCTTCCCCCGGCCAGGCGCGCCCAACAGCCGAAGGAAGCATCCCCATGATCGAGTTCCAGACTCCGCAGATATCCGCCGAGAAGGTCCAGGACAACCGCGGAACCTTCACCATCGAGCCGCTTGACCGCGGCTTCGGTTACACGTTCGGCAACTCGCTGCGCCGCGTGCTGCTGTCGTCCCTAGCGGGGGCGGCGGTCACGAGCGTCCGCATCGAGGGCGTCGCGCACGAGTTCTCCACGATCAACGGCGTCAAGGAGGACGTCACCGACATCGTCCTCAACCTCAAGGAGATCGTCTGCCGCATGCATTCCGATGCGGCCGAGATCGAGGCCCCGCTCGTGATCACAGGCCCGGGCGACGTGACGGCCGGTGACATCGACCTGCCCTCGGGCGTCGAGATCCTCAACCCGGACACCCGCATCGCCACGCTCGAGAAGAAGACCAAGCTCGAGATGTACCTGACGATCGGGCACGGCCGCGGCTACTCCCCGGCGGAGGACAACAAGTCGCCCGACCAGCCGATCGGCGTGATCCCGATCGACTCGATCTTCTCGCCGGTCAAGCGCGTGGCGTACTCCGTGGACGCCGCCCGCGTCGGCCAGAAGACCGACTACGACAAGCTCACGATCGACATCGAGACAGACGGCTCGCTCGACCCGCAGACGGCGTTGCGCGAGGCCGCCGAGATCCTCATCAAGTACCTGGCGATCTTCACCGACGCCGATCGCGTCGAGGCGCTGCGCGATCAGGGCGCGGCGCTCGTGGCCGGGGCCGAGGGCCTCGGCTCCGACGGCGTCGGCGCGCCGGGCGCGGGTGGGATGGACGACATCCTGATCGAGGAGCTCGAGCTGGGCGTGCGTTCGTACAACTGCCTCAAGCGGGCGGGCATCCAGACGGTGGGCGACCTCGTCCAGAAGTCGGACTCCGAGCTGGCGGCGATCCCGAACTTCGGTCGCAAGTCGATCGAGGAGGTCAAGGAGACCCTCGAGGCGCGCGGCCTGGCCCTGCGCTCCGGCTAGGATCTTCCGGGCCATGCGCCACCGCAAGCAGAAGGGCAAGCTGTCGCGCGACCCGGCGCACCGCAAGGCGCTGTTCATGAACCTCTGCCGCGAGGTGATCGACCACGAGCGCATCCAGACGACAGAGGCCAAGGCCAAGGCCGTCAAGCCGGAGCTGGAGCGGCTGATCACCCTCGCCAAGAAGGGTGACGGCCACTCCCGCCGGCTTGCCATGGCGCGCCTCGGCCAGGACAAGTTCGTCGTCTACAAGCTGTTCGAGGAGATCGCCCCCCGCTACGCGGAGCGCGAGGGCGGCTACACCCGCATCCTCAAGCTGGGCCCACGCCGCTCGGACTCCACCGAGATGGTGTTCCTAGAGCTCGTCTGAACCGCGATAGCCGGCGCCTTCGGGCTCAGTAATCGTGGCCGCGGTGCACCCGCATGCGCTTGGGCTCCCCGGCCGCCCGTTTGCGTAGGCAGGCGCTCCATCAGGTCGCGGGCCTGCTGCGACTCACCTATCTGCGCCAGGGCCGACACCAGCCAGAGCGAGCAGATCAGGAAGCTTCCCTCCTTGCCCGACAGGCCGTCGTCGGTCTCGTCGGTGCGGTAGCGCAGCACGTAGCCGTCGTCGGTAAGCTCGTCCGCGATCGCGAGCACGGTGTTCCTGAGCACCGGGTCGCTTCCCGGGAGGAAGCCGAAGATGCCCGCGAGCAGGTTCGAAGCGTCCAGCGCGTCGGTGTCGTAGTGCTGGCGCAGCACGCCGCGCTCGCTGACGCCGTGCTCCAGGATGTCGGCGCGGATCCGTCCGCGGTGGCGCGCCAGTCTGCGCACTGGCTTGGGTCCCCGCGGATCTCGGCCAGCTTCGCGGCGCGGTCCATCGCGACCCAGCACATCAGCTTCGACGATACGTAGTGTCGCGGCGCCCCGCGCGCCTCCCAGATGCCCTGGTCGGGCTCCTTCCACACGGCCGTGGCGCGCTCGGCCTGCGACAGGACGATCGGCCACAGGCGCCGCGGCAACCGCTCGCTATGGCGCGTGTGGAGGTGAATCGAGTCGACCCCAGCCGCGCGTTCGCGTCGTCGACTTCGGCCGGCACCGCCAGCTCGTGCGCCCAGCTGAGCGCGCAGTAGCGCTGCTCGCCCTGCTCGAGCACGTGCCGTGCCCGCACGCGACCTCCCTCGATGCCGGCCTAGTCGAAGACCGGCTCGCAGACCAGCTCCATCTCCACCTTGCCTTCGAGGCAGAGCACGGAGCGGACCAGCATGTGGTCGGCGTCGTCGTCCGCGGGCGGGCGCGTGTGGGGGCGTGATCACGTCCTCGTCGGTGCGCGGGCCCATCACCAGCGCGTCGCGCACGATCGCCCAGCCGGTGGGTGTGTGCCAGGTGGTGACGAGCGTGTTCGTGCCGGGCTCGTAGACACGGGCGGTCGGGACGCTGAGGCCGAACGGAGCGACCCTGAAGCTCCCGGCCTCGCGGTCGAGCAGGCTCCCGAAGACGCTGGGCGCGTCGAAGCAGGGCACGCACAGCCAGTCGATCGAGCCGTCCGGAGCGACCAGCGCGCCCGTGTGGCAGTCCGACAGGAACGCATAGTCGGCGATCGGCGGAAAGGGTGAAGGAGCCGCGGCGCTGGGCGGCTGGCCGGGGCTCATGAGCCCTGATCGTACGCGGCGAACTCGCGCAGCCGTTCGCGGCCGTCGCCGGCCAGCGGTGTGCCGTGGGCGAGCAGCAGGTGCTCGAAATCGAGCTCCGCGACGAGCCGGGCCAGTCCTGCGCGGATGCCGCGACTCTCCATCCCCAGATTCGGATGGACAGCGGTCCAATGGCGGTTTTCGGGTGTTAGCTCCTCCACAGGGCGCGACCCTACTGCAAGAAATCCTGCAACGTGCAGGACTTTCTGCTGATAGAAAGACGCCCTTCGTACGCCGAGTCGCCGCGGCCCATGGTCCGGCGAGCGGGGGAACCAATGCGGCCACGTGCCGCGGGGGCGAATCGCCCGGGCCGGGTGCCTGGGAGTAGCGCACAGCGCGAGCCCGTCAGCTCACCTCGCAGGCGTCAACCAAAATGCTGGAAGCCCGCAAGCAACCCAAGCCGATGCAGGTCGTCCCCGTGGCGGCCGTGCTCGCCCTCGCCGTGGCGGTCCTGCTGGCTGCCTTCTGCGCGTTCGCCGCGACCGAGGCGGCGGCCAAGCGGAGCGGAATGCGCGCCCACGCGGCGCAGTCGAAGGATGACGTGCGCCAGCTGCAGCACGCGCTCGGCATCCCCGCCGACGGCGTCTTCGGCCCCCAGACCAAGCGCGCCGTGAAGCGCTATCAGCGCCGGCACGGCCTGACCGTCGACGGCGTCGCTGGGCCGCAGACGCGCCAGGCGCTCGGGCTCGGCACCGGCCCGGTG
>JACCSF010000230.1 GCA_013813135.1 Thermoleophilaceae bacterium
CGGGGTCGATCCGCATCCCGGCCTCGTGTTGCGGGCTGGTCGGGCTCAAGCCGCAGCGCGACCGCATCGCCATCTCCCCACCCGGGCATTGGTACGGGCTCAGCGTCGTGGGCTTCCTGACCCGCACCGTGGCCGACACCGCGCTGCTGCTCGACGTGGTGGCCGCCAACTCGCCCGAGCTGCTCTACGCGGAGGCCGCCGCCGGTACGCCGACCAGGCTCCGGATCGCGCTGTGGCTGAAGACGCCCTTCCCGCCCGTGCCCGTCGACGGCTCGGTGCGAGCGTCGATCGAGGGTGTCGCCGCGCGCCTGCGCGCGCTCGGTCACGAGGTGGTCGAGCACGATCCGCGCTACGGGCGCGCGGGCGACGCGTGGATTCCGCGCTACCTGCGCGGCATCGCCCAGGACGCCGAGAGCGTTCCCAGGCCCGAGCGCCTCCAGCGGCGCACGCGCGGCTTCGCGCGGATCGGGCGGATGGTGCCGGGCGCGCTGCTGCAGCGGGCGCTGCGCGATGAACCGGATCACGCCGCACGCCTCGGCGAGGTGTTCGGCGACCACGACCTGTTGCTCACGCCCGTGGCGACGCGCCCGCCGGTGGACGCCGCCCAATGGGAAGGGCTGGGCGCCCCGCGCACGCTGCTGGAGATGTCCAGGGTCTATCCGTTCACCGGTATCTGGAACATGACCGGCCAGCCCGCCATCTCGATCCCCGCCCCACCCGCCGCCGACGGCCTGCCGGTGGGAGCCCAGCTCGTCGGGCCTGCGGACAGCGAGCCGTTGCTGCTGTCCGTGGCGGGCCAGCTCGAGCGGGATATGGGCTGGGCGCAGCGCCGGCCGCCGCTGTCCTGAGCTCGGCCATGCGGGCAATGCCGGCAGCTTGACCCCGCCGTCGCGTCCTACGCGTAGCCTTCGCGCCCGAATGCGCGCTGTCCGCATCCACGACACGCTCACGGGCGCCCTGCGCACGCTCGAGCCGCGCGATCCGCCGCGGGTCGGCGTCTACGCCTGCGGACCTACCGTGTACGGCCGCGTACACGTTGGAAACGCGCGTCCGTACGTCGTCTTCTCGCTGCTCAAGCGCTTCCTGGAGCACGAGGGCTACGCGGCGACCTTCGTCGCCAACGTCACCGACGTGAACGACAAGATCTACGACGCGGCGCGCGAGCGCGGCATGCGGAGCGGCGAGCTGGCGCGCGAGATGACCGACGCATACGTGGCCGACACCGGCGCGCTCGGCCTCGGGCGCCCGGACCACGAGCCGAAGGCGAGCGAGACGATCGCCGGGATCACCGCCCTGATCGAGGCTCTGATCGACAGCGGCCACGCCTACGAGGCACACGGGGACGTCTACTTTCGCGTGGCCAGCTTCGACGGCTACGGCAAGCTCTCCAATCGCCCGCTCGAGGAGATGCAGCAGGGCGAGGGCGACGACTCGGCGGAGGTGAAGGAGGCGCCCCAGGACTTCGCGCTCTGGAAAGCCCGCAAGGAGGGGGAGGACACTTGGTGGGAGTCCCCCTGGGGCGATGGCCGGCCGGGCTGGCACATCGAGTGCTCGGCGATGGCCGAGGCCATCCTGGGCGTGGACTTCGAGATCCACGGTGGCGGCTCCGACCTGATCTTTCCGCACCACGAGAACGAGATCGCGCAAACCGAGGCCGCCCGTGGCCTCCCGCTGGCGCGGGTCTGGATGCACAACGGCATGGTTGAGATGGGCGACGAGAAGATGGCCAAGTCGCTCGGCAACATTCGCCTGCTGCACGGCGCCATCGAGCGGTTCGGGCGCGAGGCCTTCCTGATGTGGACCGTGGGCGCCCATTACCGCAAGCCGGTCGCCTACACAGAGGAGACCATCGAGGACGCCGGCCGCGCGGTCGACCGCGTGCGCGAGCTGATCCGGCGCCTGGACCCCGACGCGCCGACCCCGGCTGAGCTCGACGAGCTCGTGGACCGTTTCTTCGACCACCTGGCGGACGACTTCAACACCCCGGCGGCCCGGGCCGAGCTGTTCGCCTGGGTGTCGGAGGCCAACCGGCGCGCCGATGCCGGCGAGCGTCTCGGCCCGGGCCGGCTCGGGGAGATGCTGCACGCGTTCGGCCTGGAGAGCCTGCTCGCCGCCGACCCGGACGAGGCCCCGCAGGAGATCCAGCGCATGGCCGCCGAGCGCCAGGAGGCGCGCGCGGCGCGCGACTTCGAGCGCGCCGACGGCCTGCGCGACGAGTTGGCCGCGCGCGGGTGGGAGATCCGCGACACGGGGGAGGGCCCCCGGCTCGTGCGGACGTGATCGTCTACGGGCGCAACCCCGTACGCGAGGCGCTGCGAGGACGCAGGGGCGTCCACCGTGTATACGCCACGGAGCGCGGGGCGCGCGAGGTGTGGCTGGGCGAGGTGGACGTGCTCATCGCGGAGCCATACGAGCTCGAGGAGCGTTGTGGCTCGCCGGACCACCAGGGCGTTTGCGCGGAGGTGCAGGCCTATCCCTACGTCGCCGCGGATTCGCTGCTGGAGCCGGACGATGCCCTCGTGCTGTGCCTGGACGAGGTGCAGGATCCGCACAATCTCGGCGCGGTGTGCCGCGTGGCCGAGGCGGCCGGCTGCACCGGGGTGGTGCTGCCCGAGCGGCGCTCCGCCGAGGTGACGCCGGCGGTCTGCAGGGCGTCGGCGGGAGCCGTCGAGCACCTGTCGATCGCGCGCGTGCGCAACCTGGCCGACTGGCTCGGCGAGGCCAAGCAGCGGGAGGCCTGGGTCTACGGCGCCGCGGCCGACGCGCGCGTGCCCTACCACCGGCTCGACTACAGCGGGCGCGTCGTGCTGGTGCTCGGATCCGAGGGCCGCGGCCTGCGCCCGCGCGTCGCGGATGCCTGTGACGAGCAGGTCTTCCTGCCCAGCCCCGGCCGGGTTGGCTCGCTGAACGTGTCCACCGCCGCCGCGGCGCTCGTGTACGGAATCTTGCAGTTTCGCCGGCAAGGGCTTGACAAGGGTCCATAACTAACCCATACTCCGCGCCATAAATCAGGCTGTAGTCGAGCTTGAGGGATCGACTACAGAAACCGGCGCGCCAGGGGAGGTACGCCGCCACCGAGCTTCAAAGGTCCAGCATGTGGCCTGAAAGGAGCATGGATGGCACATTCCGCAGCCTCCCCCGCATTGCCCGTTCCGGCGCGCCGCCCTGGCGCCCCGATCCGGCGTGGTGGGGCAAAGTCTCAAGATGAGGTCGAGCTTGATGATCACTACCTCATCGCGCTCGCCAAACAGGGCCGCAAGGACGCTTACGACCGCATCGTCAAGCGCTATTACGGTTTCGTTCGGCTCAAGGCCTCGTCCTACTTCCTGATCGGCGGCGACTCCGACGACCTCATCCAGGAGGGCCTCGTCGGGCTCTACAAGGCGGTGCGCGACTACCGCTCCGACCGCGAGTCGAGCTTCCGCAACTTCGCCGAGCTGTGCATCACGCGGCAGATCATCACGGCGGTGAAGACCTCGACGCGCAACAAGCACACGCCGCTGAACGAGTACGTGTCCTTCTCGCAAACGCCGGCGGCGAGCGGCGGCGACGGCGATCCGACGCTCGACGAGCTGCTGCCGGGACCGACCGCTCACGACCCAGTCAACCAGGTGATCTCCTCGGAGGAGCTGCACAGCCTGGTGGCCTGCCTGTCCAGCGTCCTGTCCGAGCTGGAGAGCTCCGTCCTGTCGCTGTACCTCGACGGGCACAGCTACGAGGCGATCGCCGACCGGCTCGAATGCGACACGAAGACGGTCGACAATGCCCTGCAGCGCGTGAAGCGCAAGGTCGGCGTGCATCTGACGTCGCGCCGGGTGCTGCTCTAGTACAGACGTCCAGCGCCGCGCAGCCGGTCTCCGGGAGCCGCCGGTAGGAGGTCGACGCATGAGGCATGCGGGTCCGCCCCTCCCTTCTGCTCGTGGTGACGGCTCTGGCCGCGTTCTTCGTGGCCCAGACCGCGCTGGGCTCCACCCCCGTGGACACGCCGGCGGCCGTGGTCGAACTCGCGCCCGGCGCCGGGATCACAGCCCAGCCGCGCCCCCCGCGACCCCAGGGGCACCGGCTGGCCGTCGTGCGCCACGACATCGGCATCAGCGACCGCCCCGGCGGGCCCGGCACGGGCACGCTCGCCACCAGCACGGAGTTCGGCTCGCCGCAGGTCTTGGGGGTGGCCGCGAGCCGGGGCGACTGGCTTGGTGTGGTCACCAGCGAACGCCCCAACGGCCGACTCGCCTGGGTACGGCGCGATGGCGCCGTGACCGTGCGCCGTACGCGCTGGTCGCTGCACGCCGACCTCTCGCGGCGTTCCGTGACGCTGCGCCGGAACGGGCGGATCGTCCATCGGCTGACGGTCGCGATCGGCCGCCCCGGCTCCGAGACGCCGACCGGCCGCTTCGCCGTCACCGACAAGCTGGACGGCTCGCGCTACGGGCCGTACTACGGCTGCTGCGTGCTCGCGCTCAGCGGGCACCAGCCCAACACGCCGCCCGGCTGGACCGGCGGCGACCGGCTCGCCGTCCACGGGACCGACGCTCCGGCCACGATCGGCGCGCCCGCCTCCGCGGGCTGCCTGCGCGCCGCCGACGCGGATCTCGAAGTGCTGATGGGCAAGGTGCCGCTCGGCGCGCCGGTTTTCATCCGCGCCTAGCCAGAGCCGGAGGTCGGACTCGAACCGACGGCCTGCGCTTTACAAGAGCGCTGCTCTACCACCTGAGCTACTCCGGCCTGCGGCCGCGAGTGTAGGGCGGGGAAGCGAGCCCGCGCGCATCCGGCCGAGCCGGATGCTTGCGGCTTAGCGAGTCCGCGCGCATCCGGCCGAGCCGGATGCTTGCGGCTTAGGCCTCGGTGGCGCCGGCGGCCGCGTGCTCGATGTTGCCGTGGCCGTTTGACGACACCGGCACCTGCTCGAGCGGCTCGAAGCGGTCCTCGGGGTTGAGGCGGCGCTCCAGCTCGCCCAGCACCAGGCCGAACAGCAGGTGGCGCCACGCAGCCTGCGCGAACGCGCGCCGGTTGCCGCCCAGCGACTCGAGCTCAGAGCGGGCCCGATGGTGGCGGTCCACCAGACGGGTGAGCGGCCACGTCGCGAGGTGCTCGCTGAGACCCGCCGCCGCGCCTGCAGCCTGCGGCGGGCCCGGGATGAACGGGCGCAGCAGCGTGAAGGCCGCGCCGAAGACGGCGCCGTTGGCCATGTGGATCGCCAGTCCGGCGGCCTGCCAGCCGGAGTCGCGCGCGACCAGCTTGCCGAGCAGCTCCACGTCGTCGTAGTCGGACCCGAACAGGCGCTTGTCGAGCGGCTGCTGCGCCGCCCAAATGGCGGCTGCCACCGCCCCCGCGAGCGCGCCGCTTGGAATTCGCCTTAGCTCCATGCACCCAGCAGCGTAACGCGACGCCCGGACCCGGGTAGCTCATTTTCGATGCCGGAGCAGAAAAGCAAGGGCTTCCTGCGCCCGCGTCCGCTTGCGCGCTACCACGAGCGCACGCGTCGCAGAGGGGTGAACTCGCTCGTCTACTGGCCCGTCCGCTGGGTCGTTAAGCCGGCGATCCTCGTCTACTTCCGCCTCCGCCGGCTCGGGCGTGAGCACATCCCGCCGGGCGGCGTGATCCTCGCGGCCAACCACCGCAGCTTCCTGGACCCGTTCGCGATCGGCTGCTGCAACCCGCAGCCGATCTACTTCGTCGCGAAGCAGGAGCTGTTCCGCAACCCGTTGGTTGGTTGGCTCTTGAATTGCCTGGGTGCCTTTCCCGTTCGCCGTGGCGCGTCCGACGAGGAGTCGGTCAAGACTTCGCTGGCGCTGCTGGAGCGCGGCCAGGCCGTGGTGATCTTTCCCGAGGGCAGGCGCATCCGCTCCGGCTCGCTCGCCGAGCCCAAGCGCGGCGTCGGCCGCCTGGCGCTCCAGAGCGGCGCCCCCGTGGTGCCGATCGCGATCACCGGCAGCGAGCACGCGCGCGCCGGCTGGAAGATCAAGGGGTTCGCGTGCACGTGCGCATGGGTCCCGCGCTCACCTACCCACGCGTGGACAACGCGTCGCCGTTCCTGGCCGGTGAGGTGACCGAGCGCATCTGGCCGTGCGTCGGACTGCAGTGGGAGTGGCTCGGCGGCCTGCCGCCCTTGTGCACCGCGGCCGTGATCGGCGGCGGCTCCATGGGCACGGCGATCGCCTCGGTGCTCGCTCGCGCCGGGCTCGAGGTGCAGCTCGGGTGCCGCACGACGTCACAGGCCGCTCGCCTGCTGGACGACCACGAGAACGCCGCCTACCTCCCCGGTGTGGCGCTCGACAAGGCGATCGAGCCCAAGACCGTGCGTGAGATCGAGTTCGCGGGCGTGGACCTGGTCGTGCTTGCCGTGCCCTGCGGCAGCCTGCCGGCCGCGATCGGCGAGATCGGCGCCCGGGTGGGTGACCGCAGCGCCGTGCTGGTGGCCTCGAAGGGCCTCGTGCCGCCGCTCGGCACCACTCCCACCGCCTACGTCGCCGAGCGCGTGCCGGCCCGCGCCGTCGCCAGCCTCGGCGGGCCCGTGCACGCTCGCGAGGCGATCGAGGTCGGCGCCGCCGTGGTGGTGGCCACGCGCAACCCGGATCTGCGCCGCCAGCTGCGCGAGGTGCTCAACGCGGGCGGCCTGACGGTCGACAGCACCGACGACGTCACCGGCGCCGAGCTGGCCGCCTGCGCCAAGAACGCGGCGGCGCTCGCTTCGGGGGCGGCCGCGGGGAGGGGCGCCAACCTCGCCGGGGCCGCGGCGGGACGGATCTTCTCGGAGGTGCACGACCTGGCGGTGGCCAGCGGCGGGCGCAGCGAGACCTTTGCCGGCCTGGCCGGCGCCGGGGAACTGGTCGCCACCGCGATCGCCGACGGCAGCCGCATCCGGCGCGCCGGTGAGCTGGTGGGCGCCGGCATGCCGACCGGCCAGGTCGAAGCCGCGGTGCAGCAGACCGCGGAGTCCCTGGCGACCGTGCCCCTGCTGAGCGACGCGTTCGCCCGCGAGGGAATCGACGCCCCCATCACGACCGGCCTGCGCCGAGTGCTCGACGGCGAGGCGTCGCCCGAGCAGTGGCTCGAGAGCGTGCGCAGCACGAGGCCGGAGCGGAGGACCCGCGCCGCCTGACCGCGCGGGGGTGCGCCGTCTAGGCTGGGCAATGAGTGGACGACGTCGCCGACAAGCAGCGACTCGATCGCGACTTCACGGAGCTCTACCGGGCTCACCTGCGCGACGTGTACTCGTACGCCTACTACCGGATCGGCAACCACCACGACGCGGAGGACCTGACGGAGCAGACCTTCCTCCAGGCCTACCGCCACTTCGACCGTGCCCAGCGCGAGTCGAACGGCCGGCCGTTGCGACCGTGGCTGATCCGCATCGCCCACAACCTCGCCGCGAACTACTATCGCGACCGCTCCAGGCGGCCGGTCACGCAGCTCGACGACGCGGCGATCATCTCGGCCCCGCACGGGACCGAGGAGATGGTCGAGGGGCGCGAGGAGGTCAAGGAGGTGCTGCGGGGGGTCTCGGAGCTGCCGGACGATCGCCGCGAGGCGCTGATCATGCGCTTCGCGCTGGATATGGACAACCGCGAGATCGCGCGGGCGCTCGGGCGCTCCGAAGGGGCAACCAAGGTCTTGATCCACAGGGCGATCAAGCAGTTGGAGCAGAGTCTGGAGGAGGAAGCGGCGGGTGACGAGGCGGGTGTCGAGCCATGAGTGACGCAGAGCGGGTCGAGCGGTTGCTGAAGATGGCGTTCGCTCCGGTGGAGCCGCCGGAGGCGCTGAGCGACCGCCTCGAGCGCGGCCTCACGGAGATGGCCGACGCGGCGGCGGACGAGCTGGCCGAGTGGGAGCTGTCCGCGATGAGCGACCCACGCAACTGGGTGCGGCCCGCGGTGGCCGTGGTGGTCGGGGGAGTCGCCGCCGGCGGGCTCGTGCTCGTACGCGCGCGCCAGCAGCAGAAGAAGCGCCAGGGCTCCGGCCTGCGGGGGCTGGAGCGCTCGCTGCGGGACGTCGCGGGCGACCTCGAGAAGCGCCTGCGCGGCTAAGCGGGCGCGCTCAGGGCCGGTCCGTCGCGAAGCGGCTGTGCGTGCTCGGCGGTGCCGTGGCCGGTGTCGCCAGGCCCCCTCCAACGCCCGCTATCCCGATCAGCAGGTGCAGGAAGTTGTTCTCGGTGTTCACCGGGATCAGGTTGACGATCTCGTCGCCGTCTCCGGCGAGGAAGCCGAGCAGCGCCACCACCAGGTAGATGGCGCCGATGCCGCCCGAGGCGATGTGCGCCAGGTTGAGCCAGCCGTTCACGTCCAGGATCCCCAGGAGGGCGTCCCGCTCCGTGCCGTCGCCACTGCTGAAGCTGGCGCTGTAGAAGAAGCCGACGATCCCGCCGACCCGTGAGCGTGCCGCCGATAACGAGCGCGAAGATCTGCGCGGGAGAGCGGACCCCTTCCATTGCGGCCCCCTTCGACGGATGATCCGACTATCCCTGCGCAGCGTAAGGATCTCTCGTGGCGGTAGCGGACATCCGCGACCTCGCCGACGAGGAGGTCATGCAGCTGGTCGGCGAGGGCAGCCCGCGCGCGTTCGAGCTGCTCTACGACCGCCACGGCCCGGCCGCGTTCTCGCTCGCCTATCGGATGGTGGGCGACCGCGTGACGGCCGAGGACGTCTCGCAGGAGGCCTTCCTGTCGATCTGGCGGAGCCGCATGCGCTACGACGCCTCACGCGGGAGCGTGCGCACGTGGGTGCTCGGCATCGTCCACAACCGCACGATCGACGCGCTGCGCCGGGGGTCGCTGCACGAGCGCCGGCGGGAGTCGTTCGAGGGTATCGAGGAGCGCCACGAGGCGCGCGAGCGGACCGACGTGGAGGCTGCCCGGCGGGAGGAGGCGCGCAGCGTGCGCAGCGCCCTCGACACGCTCCCGGTGGACCAGCGCCGGACGATCGAGCTGGCGTATTTCGGGGGGTTCAGTCACAGTCAGATAGCCGAGCTGCTCGACGAGCCGATCGGGACCATCAAGGGAAGGATGCGCCTCGGGCTCGACAAGCTGAGACATCAGCTGGCCGACTTCGCGGCAGGGGAATTCGCGTGATGACAGGGGACCACACGACATACCTGGATGAGGTGGGCGCCTACCTGCTGGGCGCACTCTCCGATGCCGAACGCACCTCGTTCGAGGCACACTTGGCCGGCTGCGCAGAGTGCCGGGACGAGCTCGAGCGGCTGCGGCCGGCGGCTGAACTGCTGCCGCGCTCGGTCGAGCAGGTGGAGCCGCCGCCGAGCCTCAAGCGCTCGCTGATGGAGGTGGTCGAGCACGAGGCGCGCGAGAGCGCCGGCAACGGCGTCGTCAATGCCCGGAAGGCGGGTCGGCCACTCGGCGAACGCCTGCGCGGCCTGCTCAGCCCGATCCGCCCGGCGATGGCCGCCGGCGTGCTCGCGCTCGGGCTGCTCGTGGGCTACGGCGTGGCGCAGCTGGGCGGCGACGAGGGCGGCCGCACCGCGGTCGCGAGCGTGAACGAGAACGTGCTGCCGGACGCCAGCGGGAGTCTCGCGATCCAGGACGGCGGCAAGGAGGGAGCGATCCTCAAGGTGCACGGCATGCCGTCGCTGCGGCCAGGCCTGGTCTACCAGGCCTGGGTGGAGCGCGACGGGATCGTCGAGCCCGAGCCGACCTTCGAGGCCGGTGGAGACGGCGGGGGCGCGGTCGCCGTGCCGGACGACCTCTCCGACGCCGACGCGGTCCACCTCACGCGCGAGCCGCGCGGCGGATCGCGGGCACCGAGCGAGAAGCCGATTCTCACGGTCAGGCTGTAGCCGCAGCTAGGTTTCCCTTCGTGGAGACCTGCTACCGGCACCCCAAGCGCGAGACCGGCGTGCGCTGCTCGAACTGCGAGCGGCCGATCTGCCCGGATTGCATGACTTCCACGCCGGTCGGCATGCGCTGCCCCGAGTGCGCCCGGCAGAGCACCAAGGTGCGCGGCATGCGCTCTGCGACCAACGATCCGGTGCTCACCTACGTCCTGATCGGGATCTGCGTGGCCGCTTTCATCGGGGAGATGGCCGGAGGGGCGAGCGCCACCGGCAGCGGCTTCGGCGGCAGCCGGCTGTTCGAGGAGGGCGCGCTGCGGGGCCCCGACGTCGCCGACGGCGACTACTGGCGGGTGCTCACGGCCGGCTTCCTCCACGCCGGCTTCTTCCACCTGCTGTTCAACATGTTCTCGCTCTGGATCCTGGGCTCCCTGCTGGAGCCCGCGATCGGTCATCTGCGCTTCGCGCTGGTCTTCTTCGTGTCGCTGCTCGCCGGCTCCTTCGGGGCGCTGGTCGTGGACCCGAACTCGCTGACGGTGGGCGCCTCGGGCGGCATCTTCGGCTTGATGGGCGCCGCCGTGGTGGTGATGCGCAACCGCGGCATCAACCCGATGGAGAGCGGGATCGGCCTCTGGATCGGGCTCAACCTGCTGATCACCTTCACGGTGTCCAACATCTCGATCGGCGGGCACATCGGTGGGTTGATCGGGGGCACGCTGGCTGCGCTGGTGCTGTTCGAGGCGCCGCAGGTCCTACGCCTGCCGCCGGCGGCGGCCAACCTGCTGTGCGCGGGCCTGGGCGCGGCCGCCGTGGTCGGCTCGGTCGTGGTGGCCGGCTAGACCGTCGCGCGCTGGAGATCGAGTTCGATCGAGCGCCGCGACGGCGGGGCCGGCACGAGCTCGGGGTGAAACAGGTGGCCGAGCAGCTCGACGCCGTCGACCAGGCGGGGGCCGGGCCGCGAGAAGTACGCGGCCGCGTCGACGGCGAACACGCGCGCGTCGAGCTGCGCGAGGTGCCTGCGCCAGCGGATCGTCTCCGCCGCGGCCTGCTCCGCGTAGTAGCCGCAGGGCATGGACACCACGACGTCCGGTGCGACCGCCTCGACCTCGACCCAGTCGGCGGTGCGCGACTTCTCGCCCGGCAGGCCCAGCATGTCCTCGCCTCCGGCCAGCTCGATCATCTGGGGGACCCAGTGCCCGCCGATGAACAGCGGGTCCATCCACTCGAGGGCCGCAACCCGCGGTCGCGCGGCGCTCTCGACCGCCCGCTCCACCGCCTCGAGCCGCTCGCCCGCCTCGGCAACCAGCTGCTCGCCGGCCTCGGGCACCCCGGCGGCCTCTGCCAGGCGCGAGACGCCGGCCAGCACCTCGCCCAGCGTGGCGGGGTCCAGCGAGATCACCTCGGGCTTGCCGGGCAGCCGCTCGGCCACGGCGCGCACGTCGTCGAAGGACACGGCGCAGACGTGGCAGACGGCCTGGGTCACGATCAGCTCCACATCCACCCCCGCGAGCACGTCCTCGTCCAGCTCGTAGAGCGACTCACCGCGGCCCGTGCGCTCGCGCACGGCCTCGTCGATGCCGGCCGCGTCCAGGGCCGAAGCACCCGGCTCGGCCGGGTGCGCAGGGTTTTGCATCAGTTCGGGGATCGTGGTGCGCGTGAGGTGGGGGAGTTGCTCGGCGCCGGGCGGGTAGTCACACTCGTGGGTGACCGCCGCGACACGGTCCCCCAGGCCGAGGGCGAAGAGCATCTCGGTCGCCGATGGCACAAGCGAAGCGATGCGCATGGAGACGAGGATGGCACGTCTCAACGACGAGGAAATCGAGCAGCGCCTGGCCGACCTGGACGGCTGGGAGCGGGATGGCGACGCAATCCGCCGCCGTTCAAGCTGGACGACTTCAAGGGGTCGGTGGACTGCGTGAACCGGCTCACCCCGGAGGCAGAGGACATGAACCACCACCCTGACCTGGCGATCTCGTGGAACGAGGTGACGGTCACGGTCACCACGCACTCCGAGGGCGGGCTCACGGCGAACGACTTCGAGCTGGCACGCCGGATCGACGGGGTTGCCTGAAATCCCTTTGCTACTCTCGCGGCGTCCGCCGATGAGCGACGACGAACCTCCTCGAAGTAGCCCGCTGACAGCCGCCGGCATGCGATGACCGAGCTGCTTTTCCTGCTGGGCGTCCTCCTGCTGGTGGCCGCGAACGGCTTCTTTGTCGCGGCCGAGTTCGCGCTCGTGCGCGCGCGTGAGGGGCGAGTCGAGCAGCTGCGCGACCAGGGCCGGCGCCGCGCGGCGCTGGTGCTGGAGCAGATCGACCACATCGACGAGTACCTGTCGGCCTGCCAGCTCGGCATCACGATGGCCTCGCTCGGCATCGGCTTCCTCGGCGAGCCGGCGATCGCGAGCCTGATCGAGGACGTCTTCGGCGACAGCGTGTCGCACAGCCTCTCGCTCGCGATCTCGCTGACGATCGCCTACCTGCTCACTACGGCTCTGCACATCACGCTCGGCGAGCAGGTGCCGAAGATCTACGCCATCGTGCACGCCGAGCGCACCGCGCTGCGCGTGGCCCGGCCGCTGCACTGGTTCCGCGTCGCCCTCCGCCCGCTGATCTGGGCGCTCAACTCGACCTCCAACGGCATCCTGCGCCTGGTGGGCGTGGACCCGCGCGCCGAGTTCGAGGACATCTCCTCGTCCGAGGATCTGAAGCTGATCATCGCCCGCAGCACGCGTGGCGGCAAGCTCGATCCCGGCGAGGCGGGGATGCTCTCCGGCGTCTTCCACCTGCACGAGCAGGAGGCGCGCCAGGTGATGACGCCGATCCCCGCTGTCGTGACCGTGGACGTCTCTGACAGCGTGGAGATCGCGCTGCGCCGAGCGGTGGACTCCGGGCACACCCGGCTGGTGGTGACCGAGGACGGCAACACCGATCGCATCAAGGGCGTCGTGCACGTGAACTCGCTGGTCCGCAGGCTGATGACCGACGGCCCGGAGGCTTCGATCGCGGACAGCGTCAAGGACGTCCTGATCGTGCCCGAGACCAAGCCGCTCGACGACCTGCTCGCCGACCTCCAGCGCGAGCGCGCCTCGATGGGCGTGGTCGTCGACGAGTACGGTCGCACGGCCGGCATCGTCACGATCGAGGACATCATCGAGGAGGTCGTCGGCGAGATAGCCGACGAGACCGACCCGGCCGTCGCCGGGATCAGGCGCCTCGCCAACGGCGACTGGTGGGTCCGGGGGCACGTGCCGATCACCGACCTCGCCGACTACGGCCTCGAGCTGCCGGTGGACTCGGAGGCCTACAACTCGGTCGGCGGCTTCGTCTTCGGGGAGCTGGGGCGGCTTCCCAAGCGCGGGGACATTGTGCAGGTCAACGGCTATTCGCTGCGCGTCGAGTCGGTGCGCGAGAACCGCGTGGAGGCGGTGCGCATTCGCGACCACCACTCCGGCGAGGACAGCGGCGCCGCGCAGCCCGAGCCCGCCGCTCCAGCGGATCAGCCGTTCCGTCCGTAGGGGGGTTCAACCTCCCGTCAGGTGCTTGCTGTCTCAGGGGGCTCTGCCGGGATGTGGTGCGTCAAGCTCAGCGATTCGCAACGCGAGGCCCTGATCGCTCTGGTCAAGACCCAGTGCGAGCCCGGACCGGCGGTGACGGCTGTGCTCGAAGCGCTCACCCTGGCGCGCTGGGACGACCTGCCCGACGCCACGCTGCCCTGGGACAGAGTCGCCGAGCTGGCCTGCGCGCAGGGCATCGGCGAGGCCGACGTCGTCTGGGACCTGGCCGCAGGGATGACGCCCAAGAAGCCCGCGCCCGGCACCGCCCTCGCGCCGCGCGCCGGCGTGTAGGCTCGCCGCCATCGAGCGGTTCCACCTCGCCCAGGTCAACGTCGCCCTTCCCCAGGCGCCGCTCGACACGCCCCAGCTGGCCGAGTTCGTCGCGCTGCTGGAGCCGGTCAACGCTCTGGCCGACGCCGCCCCCGGGTTCGTCTGGCGCCTGCAGGACGACAGCGGCGACGCGACCTCGATCAAGGCCTTCGGCGACGAGCGCCTGATCGTGAACATGTCGGTGTGGGAGAGCCTCGACGCGCTCTGGCGCTTCGTGTACGACGGCGGCCAGCTCGAGGTCATGCGCCGGCGGCGCGAGTGGTTCGAGCGCTTGAGCCTGCACCTGGCGCTCTGGTGGGTGCCGGCGGGCACGCTCCCGACGGTGGAGGATGCGGAGAGCCGCCTGGCCGCGCTCGAGGAACGAGGCCCGACCGCCTACGCCTTCACTTTCAAGCGGGCGTTCTCACCCGTAGCTGTAGAAGCCCTCCCCGGCCTTGCGGCCGAGCTTCCCCTCTGCGATCAGCTCGCGTAGGCGCGCCGGAACGTCGGCGCCGATCGACTCGCCGATCGCCACCGCCACGTCGAGTCCGACGAAGTCCAGCAGTGCCAGCGGCCCCATCGGGTGGCCGGCGCCGAGCTTCATGCAGGTGTCGATGCCCTTGGCGTCGATGCCGTTGCGCTCCAGCAGGCGCACCGCGTCGAACAGATAGGGGAAGAGCAGCTTGTTGACCACGAAGCCGGCCGCGTCGGGCACCTCGACGGCGATCTTCTCGAGCCGCTCGCAGAGCCGGTGCAGCGCGAGCTTGGTCTCCGCGGTCGCCTCGTCCGGGAAGGACAGTTCGACGAGCTTCATCTTCTCGACGGGATTGAACACATGCAGCGCCGCGAAGCGGTCCGCGCGGCCGCTGGCGTGCGCCAGCTCGGCGACGGAGAGCGAGGAGGTGGTCGTCGCCACGATCGTCTCAGGGGGGAGCAGCTCGCCCAGGCGGCGATGGATGTCGCACTTGATCTCTGAGTCCTCGGCGACCGCCTCGACCACGATGTCGCAGCCGGCCAGCGCTACCAGATCCATGACGACGCTGGCGCCGGCGACCTTCTCCGCGGCCCGCTCGGCGGACTGCTCGCTGCGCGCCCAGACGAATACCTCGTGGTGCTCCGCGGCTGCTCGCGCGAGGCCACGGGCGATCGCCCCGCTCCCGACTATTCCCAGTTGATGAGCCACATTCGCACCTTGGTTGACTGGTCAGTCAATCGAGTAGGGTTCTTACCACAACCGACTGGAGGAAGCGGCAGACATGCGGAATGGCAACGGGCGTGAGGTGGTCATCGTCGAGGCGGTTCGCACGCCGATCGGGCGCGGCCACCCTGAGAAGGGCTACTACAAGGACACGCATCCGAACGAGCTGCTCGGCAAGACCTACACCGAGGTCATCGACCGCGCCGGCATCGATGCTTCCGAGGTCGAGGACGTCATCACCGGCTGTGTCCAGCAGTTCGGCGAGCAGATGTTCAACGTCGGCCGCAACGCCTGGCTGCAGGCCGGGCTTCCGGTCGAGACGCCCGCCACCACAGTGGACCGCCAGTGTGGGTCGGCCCAGCAGGCCGTCAACTTCGCCGCCGCCCTGATCGCCTCCGGCGTCCACGACGCCGCGATCGGCTCGGGCGTCGAGCACATGGGGCACATCCCGATGGGCGTCGGGTTCAAGTGGGTCGACGACGTCGGCTCGCCCTGGCCGCCGGAACTGCTGGAGCACTACAACCTCGTGCCCCAGGGCATCTCCGCCGAGATGATCGCCGACAAGTGGGAGGTCCCCCGCTCCGAGCTCGACGAGATCGGCGTGCGCTCGCACCAGCTGGCGCACCAGGCCACCGAGGAAGGCCGCTTCGAGCGCGAGATCGTGCCCTTCGCGGTCAACGGCGACACCTACGTGACCGATCAGGGCATCCGCCCGGACTCGAACATCGACACGCTGTCCCAGCTCAAGCCGGCCTTCAAGGAAGACGGCAAGATCACCGCGGGCAACTCGTCCCAGATCTCCGACGGCGCCGCGGCGGTGCTGCTGATGGAGCGCGGCAAGGCGGAGTCGCTCGGCCTCAAGCCGCGGGCGCGCATCGTCGACCAGACGACCGTCGGCGTTGACCCGGTGATCATGCTGACCGGTCCGATTCCCGCCACGCGCAAGCTGCTCGAGCGCAACGGGATGCAGATCGGCGACATCGACCTGATCGAGATCAACGAGGCGTTCGCGTCGGTGCTGGCCGCCTGGCGCCGCGAGCTCGAGCCGGACATGGACCGCGTGAACGTGAACGGCGGCGCGATCGCGCTCGGGCACCCGCTCGGCTCGACCGGCGCGCGCCTGATCACCACTCTGCTGCACGAGCTCGAGCGCTCCGACAAGGAAGTCGGCCTCGTGACCATGTGCTGCGGCGGCGGTCTGGGCACGGGCACGCTGATCCAGCGGGTCTAGACAAGCGTTCCGGTTACCCGCTCTCGCACCGCGGGTAGAAGCGCGGCGTGCCTGTTCACACGCAGGGATCGCTGTTGGCTGGGCGCTACCGGGTGCTGACCCGCCTAGGGTCGGGCGGCATGGCGTCGGTGCTGCTCTGCCACGACGAGCGACTCGACCGCCGGGTTGCCGTGAAGCGTCTTCACGCGGACAGCCCCGGCGAGGTCGAGCAGCGCTTCGTGCGCGAGGCGAAGTTGGGCGCGTCATTCAACCACCCCAACCTGGTCTCGGTGTACGACACCGCCCTCGAGGACGAGGGCCTGTTGATCGTCATGGAGTACGTCCGGGGCGAGTCGCTTGCCCATGCGCTGCCGCGCGGGCCGCTCGAGCCCGAGCGCCTCGCGAGCCTCGCCATCGACCTGGGTGAAGCGCTCGACTACGTCCACGCCGAGGGTGTCGTTCACCGTGACGTGAAGCCCGCCAATGTCCTGCTGCGCGACGACGGCGTCGCGAAGCTCGTCGACCTGGGGATTGCGATGTCGGTCGACCAGACACGCATGACGCGGAGCGGCACGGTGCTCGGCAGCGCCGCGTACATGGCGCCCGAACAGCTCGGGGGCGGCGAGGTGGGGCCGGCCGCGGACGTTTATGCGTTCGCGACCGTCTGCTTCGAGGCGCTCGCAGGCCGGCGGGCGCCCCCGGGGCGGACGCCGATGGAGATAGCACACCGGATCGCGACGGCCGAGCCGCCGGATGTGCGCGACCACGCACCCGAACTTCCGGCGGCGGTCGCCCACGCGCTGGCGCGTGGGATGGCACGCGACCCGGCCGATCGGCAGGCGTCCGCCGGAGACCTCGCAGCGGAGCTGGCGGACGGGCTGGAGCGTCAGGAGCGGCCGGAGCCCGCGACGCCGCCGACGCTCCAGACGGCGGTCACGGCTCCTGTGCCCGCGGC
>JACCSF010000260.1 GCA_013813135.1 Thermoleophilaceae bacterium
CGTGAATTGAGAAGCCGGGACAGCTTCCATCCGAGATGGTGCGCCACGAGCGCCGAAAGAGAAATGAGCGTTCCTCAACCTGACAACGAAAGGACTTGACAGGCGCCAACCGTTCAAAGAGAAAGCACGAGTCCCAGTACCACTGGTGCACGTACTTGCGAGGAGCCGGGCACGTGAAGCCGTACGGGGTGCCGTCCGCCCGCCGCCCGGCGCGCCAGTTCGCGCGCAGGACGCGCTCGGCGCCGGCTCTCAGCCCGTCTCCCACACCACCGATGCTGCGTCAGGCACAATCCTGGGAAAGGAGAACGGGCGAGCCACTTCCAAGGGGAGACCATGGCAGACGAGCAGACGCGGCATGACGACGGAGGTGGCGTAGCCACGGCCAGCGACAGCCTCAGCGTCACCGACAACCGCACCGGCGAGTCCTACGAGATCGAGATCTCGGACGGCACGGTCAAGGCGATGGATTTCCGCCAGATCAAGGTCTCCGAGGACGACTTCGGACTCATGACCTACGACCCGGCATTCACCAACACGGCGTCCTGTCGCAGCGCGATCACCTACATCGACGGCGAGGCCGGCGTGCTCGAGCACCGCGGCTACCCGATCGAGCAGCTCTGCGAGCACTCCAGCTACCTCGAGGTGGCCTACCTGCTGATCTACGGCGAGCTGCCCACGCGCGAGCAGCTCGACGAGTGGGTGTTCGAGATCACCCACCACACCTTCGTCCACGAGAACATCAAGAAGTTCGTGGAGGGCTTCCGCTACGACGCCCACCCGATGGGGATGCTGCTCGCCACCACCGGCGCGCTATCCACCTTCTACCCGGACGCCAAGAACATCGACGAGGACGCCGAGCGCCACATGGCGGCCGTGCGCCTGATCGCGAAGATGCCCACGCTGGCCGCCTTCGCCTACCGCCACAACCTCGGACTGCCGTATGTCTATCCGGACAACGACCTGTCCTACCCCGGCAACTTCCTCTCGATGATGTTCAAGATGACGGAGGTCAAGTACGAGCCGGACCCGCGCCTCGAGAAGGCGCTCGACGTGCTCTGGATCCTGCACGCCGACCACGAGCAGAACTGCTCCACCAGCGCGGTGCGCAGCGTCGGCTCCTCGCAGGTCGACCCCTACTCCGCCGTCGCGGCCGGCGTGGCCGCCCTCTACGGCCCGCTGCACGGGGGCGCGAACGAGGCCGTGCTGCGAATGCTGGACCAGATCGGAACCACGGAGAACATCCCCGACTTCCTCGAGGGCGTGAAGAAACGCGAAGAGAAGCTGATGGGCTTCGGCCACCGCGTCTACAAGAACTACGACCCCCGCGCGCGCGTCATCAAGGAGCACGTGGACGCGGTGTTCGAGGTGACCGGGCGCAACCCGAAGCTCGACATCGCCGTGGAGCTCGAGAAGCGCGCGCTCGACGACGAGTTCTTCGTCGAGCGCAAGCTCTACCCCAACGTCGACTTCTACTCCGGCCTGATCTATGAGGCGTTGAACCTGCCGCCGGACCTGTTCACGGTGATGTTCGCGATCCCGAGGACATCCGGCTGGATCGCCCAGTGGCGCGAGATGCAGGAGGACCCGGAGACGAAGATCGCCCGGCCGCGGCAGATCTACACCGGCGGGCGCGAGAAGGACTACGTGCCGATCGACCAGCGCGAGAAGCTCACCGACAAGCCGAGCGCGGAGACCAGCCTGATCGACCCGGGCAAGGGCTGACCCATAATTGCCGCTCCATCACCCGTCCAGGTAAGGAGCGCAAGTGAAGATCAGAAGACTCGGTGCGGCGTCGCGGTTGGCCCCGACGGCGCCGTATACGTGGCGAACGCCGGCAGGGGCGGCAGCGCCTGCCAGGGCAAGGGTGAGGACCGCTTCTGTCTCGGCGCCACCGCAAGGATCGTCCGCGTCGCCGACGGCAAGGTTCGCACCGTCGCAAAGGGCCTCGTCTCGGGGGCCGGCGCCGGCGGCGTCGTCGCCACCGGCGCCCACGGCGTCTCGGTGGCCCCGGACGGAACGGTCTTCACCGTGACCACCTCCGGACCACCCGGCCAGATCAAGTCGCTCCCGGCGTTCGCCCGCCGGCTGACCGGCCGGCTGTTCGACGTCAGCGGCGGCAACCTGTCCGCGGTGGCGCGCATTCGACGAGATCGAGTGGGAGCAGAACCTCGACAAGGTCAAGGGTGACCGCAACTCCAACCCGTACGCGGTCCTCGCGCTCGCCGATCGCCAGATCGTCGTCGACGCCGACGCCAACGCGGTGCTCGAGGTGCTCGGCGGCCAAGTCAGCCTGCTGGCGGTGATCCCGAAGAACGGCAAGTCGCAGGCGGTGCCGAGCTCGATCGCGCAGGGCCCGAGCGGCGACCTGTTCGTCGGCGAGCTGGCTGAGGGCGCGGGCACGGGCAAGGCGCGCGTCTGGCGCATCCCCGCCGCCGGCGGCACGCCGGAGGTCTACGCCACCGGCTTCACCGCGATCACGGGCGTGGCGTTCGGGCCCGACGGGAGCCTGTTCGTCACCGAGTTCGCGCGCAACTTCCGCAGGGAGGACCTGCGCGGCACCGTCGTGCGGGTCGCGCCCGACGGCACACGCACCCGGCTGGGCGCCAAGAAGCTGCTGGCGCCCACCGGAGCGGCCGTCGATTCGACCGGAGCCGTCTACGTGTCGAACTTCAGCGTGCTTCCGCGCAAGACGCCGAAGAAGAGCCCGTTCAAGGGAGCGGGCGGCTCGCTGGTGAAGATCACGCCCTGAGCTGCCAGAGGGCGGGCTCCGCGCCCGCCCCCCTGCTCAGATCCGGAACACGGGCACGAGGCGCTTCTCGTGCTCAGCGTCGATCTGGGCGACAACCTCGATGTGCTCCTCGATGCCGGACCCGCGCAGCTTCGTGGCGAGCAGCTCATCGACCTGGAAGAGGCCCGCCGAGTTGTTCATCGCGATCTCGATCCGCACCGCGCGCTCGTCGCCGGGCTCGATCGAGATCGTGTCGATGGCGGCCGCGGAGATCGAGTGGATGTTGGGGCGGCGCGTCTCGAACGGGATGCGCGAGCGGCCGCTCGCCATGTCGAGCGCGTCGGACACCCGCACGATGCCGGACTCGACCGTGACCGGATCGCCGCGGCGGCGGTGGCCGATCACCGCGTGCAGCGCCTCGGAGGTGACGACGGTCAACTCGGGCTCGTCATAGATGCCCTCGAGCAGCTGGGGCAGCCGGTCCGCGGCCAGGAAGAGGGAATACTGCTCGTGGTCGGTGCGGTGGATGGACATGCCGGTGTCGTGGAAGAGGCAGGCGGCGGCGATCACCACCTCGGCGTCGCGCGGCTTCATGCCGTGGTCGCTGACCATCGCCGGCTCCACTCCGGCCCGGTTCAGCAGCCGGAACAGGCGCAGCGCGATGTTGGCGACGATCTGGATGTGGACCCACGAGTGGTCGGACATGTCGCGCCGATCGGCGTTGACCTGCTGCATGTACCACCAGGCGTGCAGTCGCCGGTCGCCGTTCGCGGCCTCGAGGAGCGCCTCGAGGCGGCGGTTGCCGCGCGTGGGCGCGCGAATCTCGAGCTCGGGAATCTCCACCGCGGAGTACCCTACGTCTCATGGCTCGCGAGCCACTCTTCGACGGCCACGGCCGGCGCATCTCCGACCTGAGGGTCTCGGTCACCGATCGCTGCAACTTCCGGTGCCAGTACTGCATGCCGGCGGACGGCCTGCCGTGGCTGGAGCGCGCCGAGGTGCTCACGTTCGAGGAGATCCACCGCCTCGCGTCGGTGATGGCGCCGATGGGGGTGACCGACCTGCGGCTGACGGGCGGCGAGCCGCTGGTGCGGCGCGGCTTCCCCAAGCTCGTGGAGATGCTCGCGGCCGTGCCCGGCATCGAGGACCTCTCGCTCACCACCAACGCCTACCTGCTCGAGCGCGACGCCGACGCCCTGGTGGAGGCCGGCATCACGCGCGTGAATGTCTCGATCGACTCGCTCCAGAAGGACCGCTTCTTCCAACTCACGCGGCGCGACTCCCTCCCCCAGGTGCTGCGCGGGCTGGAGGCGATCGCCCGCCACGAGCGCGTGTGGCCGATCAAGGTCAACGCGGTGGCGCTGCGCGGCTTCACCGAGGAGGAGGCGATCCCGTTCGCGGATTTCGCCCGCTCGACCAGCTTCCAGGTGCGCTTCATCGAGTTCATGCCACTCGACGGCGACCACAGCTGGAGCCGCGACCAGGTGCTGACCGGGGAAGAGCTGAGGGCGATCATCCACAGCGTCCATCCGCTCGAGGAGGCGCCGCGCGAGCCGCACGCCACCGCGCGCGTGTTCCGCTTCGCCGACGGCCAGGGCGAGATCGGGTTCATCAACCCCGTCTCGGAGCCCTTCTGCGCCGACTGCAACCGGATCCGGCTGACCGCCGACGGCAAGCTGCGCACCTGCCTCTTTTCCCTGCACGAGACGGACCTGCGCGCGCCGCTGCGGGACGGTGCCTCCGACGAGGAGCTCGAGTCCGTGATCCGCGACGCCGTCTGGCGCAAGGAGCTGAAGCACCGGGTGGGCGAGCCAGGCTTCAGGCAGCCCGCGCGGACGATGTCCGCGATCGGTGGCTAGAGGCCGGACGCGCTCGGCTCGGCCGAGTGCGCACGGTAAGGCGTACACCGTCACCGTCCGCAGCGGGGGGAAGGTGCGCAAGCACCGACACGAGCAGCTCGGCGGGGCGCTCGCCGCGATCGAGCAGATCGGCCGCGAGCTGGCCGACGACACCCTCGCGAGGCCCGTCGGCGGAACGTTGATCCGGCGGCTCGAGCCGGTACAGCAGGTGGTCGGCCGCATCGAGCTGGCCGGACCGAGGCGTCTGCGTGCCGGCGTGGACGTGCGCGGGGACGGCTCGTGCGAGGGGTACACCGGGCGGCTGCGGCGCACGCTCGTGGAGCAACGCTCCGGAGAATCCGCCTACGACGCGCTGCGCAGGGCGCTCTCGTGACGACAGTCTGGCGAGTACCCCTGCCGCGCGGCGCCGAGCCGCCCTACCGCGTCTTCCTCAACGGCGTCCCGCAGGAGCAGGGGCGCGACTACGAGGTCGTGGGCTCGGAGCTGCACTTCTCCAAGCCGCTGGAGAAGGAACGGCTCGGGGTCGGCCGCTGGACGGCGATGTTCCTCGGGCTGTTCGGGTCCTATGGGAAGAACGATTCCGTCGACGTCCAGTACCGCCTGGCGGGGAGCGAGGTGTCGGCGACCGGATTGGAGATAATCCCTCCCGGCGAACCTTGACACAATCGTGTCAAGGTTCTACCCTGCCCGGCATGCGCATCGCCGAGATCCTGGAGCACAGGCGGCCCGTCTTCTCGTTCGAGTTCTTCCCGCCCAAGACCGACGAGGGCCAGCGCACGCTGGGGGTGACGCTCGGCCAGCTCCAGGACGACCGGCCCGACTACGTCTCGATGACTTACGGCGCCGGCGGCACCACGCGCAACGCCACGGTGGAGCTGACCAGGTGGATCAAGCAGGACCTCGGCATCGAGGCGATGGCCCATCTCTCCTGCGTCGGCGAGCCGACCGAGCGGCTGGTCGAGATCCTCGGCCAGATCGAGGCCGTCGGGGTCGAGAACGTCCTGGCCCTGCGCGGCGATCCGCCCCGGGGCGAGACCGAGTGGACGCCGCATCCGGGCGGTCTCGACTACTCGGTGGAGCTGATCCGGCTGATCGCGGAGCGCTTCGACTTCTGCATCGGCGCGGCCTGCTTCCCCGAGATCCACCCGGACGCGCCCGATCGCGAAAGCGACCTGCGCTACGCACGCGAGAAGCAGGAGGCCGGGGCGGCTTTCCTGATCACCCAGCTCTTCTTCGACAACGAGCTCTACTTCGACTTCGTCGAGCAGGCACGCGGGGCCGGCATCACCGTGCCGATCGTCCCGGGGATCATGCCGATCACGAACTACGGGCAGATCAAGCGCTTCACCGAGATGTGCGGCGCCTCGATCCCGGACGAGCTCGAGCGCGAGTTGAATGGGCGCGCCGACGACCCGGAAGCGGTCGCGGAGCTCGGAGTCGCCTACGCGACCCTCCAGTGCTCCGATCTCCTGGCGCGAGGCGCGCCCGGGATCCACTTCTACACCCTCAACCGCTCCCCCGCAACGCGGTCGATCCTGGCAGCCCTGCGCGCGGCGCACCCCTGGACGCGCGCCGGCGCGACCGTCTAGGCCTCGGCCGCCGGTCGATGTTCCACGGGGGCCCGGGGG
>JACCSF010000261.1 GCA_013813135.1 Thermoleophilaceae bacterium
GCACGGTGGTCAGCGTCGCCGGGCGGCTCAAGCCCGCGACGGCGGGCGCCGGGGTCGCGGTGACCGCCCGCATCGGCGGCACGTGGGTGCGCAAGTTCGTCATCGCGTCGACGGGTGGACGCTTCCGGACGACCTGGACGCTGCGCCGCGGCACCGTGTTCGTGGCCCAGTGGCGCGGCGCGCCGGGCGTGCAGGCCGACGGCACCGCGCCCCTGCGCATCCGGGTTGGAGGTCGCCGGCACCGATAACCTCAGCCCTGGATGCCGGACCGCTACGACCCCAAGACGATCGAGCCCAAATGGCAGCGCGTCTGGGCCGACGAGCACACCTGGGAGGTCTCGAACGAGCCCGACGAGCGGCCCAAGTCGTATGTGCTCGAGATGCTGCCGTACCCGTCGGGCGAGCCGCACATCGGTCACCTGAAGACCTACTCGGTAGGTGACGCCGTCGCGCACTTCTCCCGCAGGCACGGGCACCGTGTGCTCCACCCGATGGGCTACGACGCGTTCGGGCTGCCCGCCGAGAACCACGCGATCAAGACCGGCCAGCACCCGCGCGAGTCGACCGAGGCCTCGATCCGCGAGTTCCAGAACCAGTTCCGCGAGTGGGGCATCTCGATCGACTGGACGCGCGAGTTCGGCACCCACGAGCCGCGCGTCTACCGCTGGACGCAGTGGATCTTCCTGCGCCTGCTCGAGCACGGGCTGGCCTACCGCAAGGAGGCGGCGGTCAAGTGGTGTCCGAACGACGCCACCGTGCTGGCGAACGAGCAGGTGATCGACGGCCGCTGCGAGCGCTGCGGGCATCTGGTGGAGGTGCGCCAGCTCGAGCAGTGGTTCTTCCGCATCACCGAGTACGCCGACCGGCTGCTCGAGGACATGCGGACGATCGAGTGGCCACCGCACGTGGTGACCATGCAGAAGAACTGGATCGGCCGCTCGGAGGGGGCCGAGGTTGGCTTCCGCTGCGAGGAGCTGGGCATCGACTACCCGGTGTTCACCACGCGGCCGGACACGCTCTTCGGCGCGACCTTCTTCGTGATGGCGCCCGAGCACCCGGACGTGTTCCGCCTGAACGACTCGCCGGAGGTCCACGCCTACGTCAACAGCGCGCTCAACGAGTCGGTCGAGGAGCGCGGCTCGGAGCACACTGAGAAGACGGGCGTGCCTCTGGGTCGCACGGTCACCAACCCGGTCACCGGCGAAGAGATCCCGATGTACGTGGCCGACTACGTGCTGATGGAGTACGGCACCGGCGCGATCATGGCCGTCCCGGCCCACGACGAGCGCGACTTCGAGTTCGCCAAGACGTTCGACCTGCCGATCCGCCGCGTGATCGAGTGCGGCGACCCGCCCTGCACCGGCGACGGGCCGATGGTCAACTCCGGGCGCTTCGACGGCCTCGACAACCGCGAGGCTTACGACCAGATCGTCGCGTGGCTCGAGTCCGAGGGCAAGGGCACGAGCTCGGTCAACTACCGGCTGCGTGACTGGTTGCTCTCGCGCCAGCGCTACTGGGGCTGTCCGATCCCGGTCGTCTACTGCGAGGAGCACGGGATCGTGCCGGTGCCGGACGACCAGCTGCCGGTCGAGCTGCCCGAGGTCGAGGACTACGCCCCGAAGGGCAAGTCGCCGCTGGCGACCGCCGCGGACTGGGTCAACACGACCTGCCCGATCTGCGGGAACCCGGCGCGGCGCGAGGGCGACACGATGGACACCTTCGTCGACTCCTCGTGGTACTTCCTGCGCTACTGCGACCCGGACAACGACCAGGCGCCCTTCGACCGCGAGGTCGTGGACTACTGGATGCCGGTCGACCAGTACATCGGCGGGGTCGAGCACGCGATCCTGCACCTGCTCTACGCGCGCTTTTTCGTGAAGGCGCTCGCGGACATGGGCTACCTGGGGGTACAGGAGCCGTTCGCGCGCCTGTTCACGCAGGGGATGATCCTGCGCGACGGCGACAAGATGTCCAAGTCCAAGGGCAACGTGGTGTCGCCGCAGGCGGTGATCGATCGCTACGGCGCCGACGCGGCGCGCTGCTACGTCCTGTTCCTCGGTCCGCCGAATCAGGATGCCGACTGGTCGGAGGAGGGCGTGGGCGGCGTGCAGCGGTTCCTGTCGAGGCTGTGGACGGCGGCCGTGCAGGCGCCCGCCGGCGACGCCGAGCCCGAGGCCGAGCCGACCGACCTGCTGCGCAAGGCGCACTGGGCGATCGACAAGGTCACGCGCGACATGGAGGGACGGTTCGCGTTCAACACCGCCATCGCCGCGGTGATGGAGCTGGTCAACGAGATCTACCGCGGGGCGGCGTCGGGCGCGCCGGCTTCGCACGTGCGCTTCGCCGTCGCCACAGCGGCGTCGCTGGTCTTCCCCTTCGCCCCGCACCTGGGCGCCGAGGTGTACGAGCTGATGACCGGCGAGCGGGTGTGGGAGCAGCCGTGGCCGGAGGCCGATCCGGCGCTGCTGGCGAGCGACGAGATCCAGCTGGTGGTGCAGCTCAACGGCAAGCTGGTGGACCGGGTCCCCGCGCCCGCCGAGGCCTCGCGCGAGCAGCTCGAGGAGATCGCCCGCTGTTCGGGTAAGCTCGCCGCGCGGCTGAACGGCAAGCAGATCATGAAGGCTGTGGTCGTGCCCGGCAAGCTGGTCAACTTCGTGGTCAAGTGAACGCCGACCCTCGAGATCCTCAGCTACCCGTCGGGCCGCTGGTGGCCTCGATCGGCGCGGTGCTGCTGATCGTCAGCCTGTTCCTCGACTGGTACGAGCAGATCACGGGCTTCACGGTGTTCGAGTTCCTCGACCTGCTCCTGGTGATGCTCGCGCTCGCGACGATCGCGTCGCTCGCCGGAGGCCTTGGCCTGGTGCGGCCCGCTCCGTCGCCGGGCGTGTCGCTCGCCGTCGCGGTCTTCACCGTGCTCGTGGTGGCTTCGCAGATCGTCAACCACCCGCCAGCCGCGGCCGGGGAGGGCGGGTCGGGCAAGGACATCGGCATCTGGCTCGCCCTGGCGGGCTCGGGGCTGATGGTGGCCGGCGCGGTGCTCGGCTACGCGCGCATCTCGCTGGCGGTTGAGGCGCGGCGGCGGCCGGACGACCCGCCGCGGCCCTGAGCGACCGGACCTACGTCGCGATCGTCGGGCCCGGCGAGGCCTCCGCCGAGCAGGCTGCCGGGGCCGAGCGGGTCGGGCGCCTGGTGGCCGAGCGCGATGCGGTCGTGGTGTGCGGCGGGTTGGCCGGTGTGATGGAGGCCGCCTGTCGCGGCGCCAAGCAGTCGGGCGGCATCACGGTTGGAATCCTCCCGGGCCTCTCGCGTGACGCGGCCAACCCGTATGTCGACGTTGCTGTCGCCACGGGCCTCGGCGAGGCGCGCAACGCGCTGGTCGTGCGCGCCGCGGACGTGCTGATCGCGGTCGGGGGCGGCCACGGCACGCTCTCGGAGATCGCGCTGGCGCTGAAGGCCGGCAAGCGCGTGATCGGCCTCGGCACATGGCAGATCGACGGCGTCGAGGCGGCGGCCGAGCCCGAGGCTGCCGTAGCGGCCGCGTTTGGCCCCCTGACCTAGACTCGCCGGGCATGCCGGCTTCCCAGTCCGACACGCCCTACCTCGACGCCCTCCGCGCCTTCGCGGAGCGCAACCCCGCGCGCCTGCACGTGCCCGGTCACAAGGGCGGGGCAGGGGCCGACCCCCGGCTGATCGACGCGGTCGGCGAGCGGGCGCTTGCGCTCGACATTCCCGCGCTGATGTGGGGCATCGACGCCGGCGTCGAGCCGACGCCGTTCGGGGAGGCCCAGCGGCTCGCGGCCGAGGCGTGGGGCGCGCGGCGCACCTGGTTTCTCGTCAACGGCGCTTCGCAGGGCAACCACGTCGCGATGCTCACGCTCGCGCACGGCGGTGATCGCGTGGTGTTGCAGCGCAACGCCCACTCGAGCACGGTGGACGCTCTTGTGCTGTCCGGGCTGCGTCCGACCTTCGCCGCCCCGGAACTCGACCCCGAGCTGCACATCGCGCACTGCCTGCGGCCGGAGACGCTCGACCGCGCGCTGGCCGAGACGCCTGGGGCAGTGGGCGCGGCGGTCGTGTCGCCCACGTACTTCGGCGCGGTGGGCGACGTGGCGGCGCTGGCCGAGGTCGCCCACGGCCACGGCGTGCCGCTGATCGTGGACGAGGCCTGGGGCGCGCACCTGGCGTTCAGTGACGAGCTGCCCGCACACGCTCTGTCGCTCGGCGCCGACCTGGTGATCTCGAGCACCCACAAGATCGTCGGCAGCCTCACGCAGTCGGCGATGGTGCACCTCGGCGACGGCGACCTGATCGACGAGGAGGTCGTGGACCGCTGCGTGACGCTGGTCGAATCGACCAGCCCGAACTCGCTGCTGGGGGCGTCGCTCGACAGCGCCCGGCGCGCGGCCGCCGTGGACGGCCGGGCGCTGCTCGACAAGAGCCTGCGCGGGCTCGTGCACACGCGCGCCGCGGTTCGAGAGGTGCTCGGCCTGGACGTGCTGGACGAGCGGCTCGTGGGCGCCGCCGGAGTGTTCGCCTACGACCCGCTGCGACTCACGATCGACGTCCGCGGCACCTTGACGAGCGGCTACGAGCTGGCTCGGCTTCTGCGCGACCAGGATGTGCATGTCGAGCTGGCCGGAGAGAACGTGATGGTCGCGGTGTTCGGCATGGGGGAGGACACGGCGATGGCCGGCGAGCGGCTGGTCGCCGCGCTGCACCGGGCCGTCGAGTCGGTGAGCGTGCAGGAGCGCGACCCGGAGCCGGAGGCGTTCGCACCGCCGCCGCCGTGGGGGGAGCTGGCGATGACGCCGCGCGAGGCGTTCCTGGGTCGCCAGGAGGTGGTGCCCGTCCGGGAGGCGATCGGACGCGTGGCGGCCGAGTCCCTGGCGGCGTACCCGCCGGGGATCCCGAACGTGCTCCCGGGGGAGCGCCTGACGTCCGAGACGCTCGACTACATCCAGCAGGCGATCGACCACGGGGGCTCGCTGCGCGGAGCGAGCGACCGGGCGCTGCGCACGCTGAGGGTGGTCGCGGAGGCCTAGCCGCCCACGCGCTCGCGGCGGATCGCCTGCATCAGGCAGTGTGCGCCGCCGCCACCGAGGGTGAACGAGGACAGCTCGGGGTCGTAGACGGTCAGGCCGAGCGCGCGCAGGCGCTCGTTCAGGTCCTTGGACTCGGCGGTCGAGAGCACGCGGTCGCCGCCGAGGCAGACGCCGTTCACGCCCAGCTTGAGCGCCGCCGCCAGTGTCACCGGCACGATCTCGACGCCCTTGGACTCGAGCCAGGCGACGAAGCCGTTCGAGGCCTGCTCGACGCAGACGGCGGCCAGCTTCTCGCCGAGCATGCAGGCGAGCACGTCAATGTGCAGGAAGTGCGGCGGTATGCGCTCGACGCGCACCTCCCAGCCCTCCCGCTCGAGCCAGCCGGCCACCTGTCGCGCCGCCTGCTCCTGCGTGCGTTCCTCACCGGTCCCGATCGCGGCCACGCCCGGCTCGACGATCATGAAGTCGCCGCCCTCGAGCGAGCCCGCCGTGACCATGTTGGCGATCGGGATGCCCTGCTGCTGGTAGAAGCGGATCACGGCGGCGTACTCGCCGCGGCGCCACGACTGGGCGCACTGGGTCACGATCGGGCCGGCGGGAACGTTGATGCTCGAGTCGCGGGCGAAGACCTGGTAGGGGAGGTTCTCGTCGGGCTCGAGGTAGTGCACCTCCACGCCCGCGTCTTCGTAGACGGACACCATCTCGGCGTGCTGGCGCACGGCGTCGTCGTGGCTGAAGACGAGCTCCGAGGCGAGCGTCGCGCGCGAGATCGCGCTGGTGGGGAGCCAGCGGAAGTGGGCCGGGGGACAGAGCAGGACGTCGAGCAGGCGTCCATACTCGGAGTCGACTCCCCAGGCGGGCTCGGCGCGAGTCGTCGCTTCCATCTGGGTAATCACCTTTCGTCGTGAACGACCCGGAGAGTATGAGTGAGCGGGTGCGACGCCGCGTCGTGGTGCGGGGCCGCGTCCAGGGAGTCTTCTTCCGCGACAGCACCCGGCGCGAGGCGGTCAGGCGCGAGGTGGCCGGCTGGGTGTGCAACCGGGCCGACGGAGCGGTGGAGGCCGTGTTCGAAGGAGCTCCGGCGGCGGTCGAGGCGCTGATGGAGTTCTGCTCCCGCGGCCCCCGCGGGGCGGAGGTGGACGACGCGACGGCGAGCGAAGAGGAGCCGGAAGGGCTGCGGGGGTTCGAGGTGCGGTAGGGGGACCGCGCGCCGCGGCGCTTCGGGCCCAACAGCCCGGTCCCGAGCGATTCGGCGACTTCGCCGAGCCGGGTGCCTCCCAAGTCGCTTCTTCGTTACACAGGTCACCCACGGGTAGGTCGCCGCTTCCTAGCCTCGCGACGTGCTCACGAGCGATGGATCCCGAGGAACGCTGGCCGTCTGGTTAGCTGCGGCGGTGCTGGGCGGCATCGTGTTGCTGCAGCTCGCGAGCTCGAACGACGGCGGCGGGCGCGGCTCGCCGGTGCGGATCGAGCGCTCACCCGACCAGTCCGTGGCAGGCGCCGCCGGGTCGAGTACCGGCGGTGGCCGCAGCGGCGCCGGCATCTATGTGCACGTCGCCGGCGCGGTGCACCGGCCGGGCCTTCTGCGGCTGCCGCCGGGATCGCGC